>NZ_JACGBH010000009.1:0-95650 GCF_020138295.1 Campylobacter sp. Cr9
GAAAATATTTAAAAAATTGTGAAAAAGTTGTGGAAAAAAATATAGTAAAAATATGAAAAAATATAGTAAAAATATGAAAAAAATGTGAAAAATATGGATAAAGTTTTTAAGTTATTTAGTGTGAAATTGGATTGATAGATGGTTTGAAAGGGTTGGGGGTTGGTAGTTTAGTGTGTGGTTTGATTTGGTTTAGTGGGATTTATGGCTAGTTAGAAATTTATATGTAAAGTTTATAATATAAATAATTATGAAAAATTAAATTCCTGTTTTAAATTCTTTTAGATAGTTTTATTTTTAGTGTTGTGGTTAGAAAAATGATTTATGTTTAAAGAATTTGGGATAGGAATTTAGATTTTAAATCTAACATTATCAAGGCCTTATTTCAAATTCTTTAATCACAAATCCTAATAATTCCCCTTTGCATTGTGATTTTATTTTCACTTTTTAATTCTTTTAATATTTTTGTTACAACTTCTCTTGAGCTACCAACAGCTCTTGCTAATTCTTCATGGGTGATTTTTAATTCATTATTGCTTGCATTATCCTTTATGTATCTTAAAACACGATTTGCAAGTGGCATAAAAGCAAAATCTTCTAAAAATCTCATAATTTCACTAAGTCTTTTTGAAACAATATCTAATTTTAACTGCTTAAATTCTAAATATTTCTCGCTTAATTCTTCTAAATCTTTGCTAGGAATTAGCCATACACTAGTGTTTTTTACAAACTCAATATTCACATCAAAACTAATATTATTTAACACGCAAGAAGCAGACAATAAACAATATTCATCGTTTGATAAATTAAAAATATCAATCTTTCTAATGCCATTATCAATAAATATTTTGATACTTCCATCAATAATAAATATAAGCCCTTGGCATTGCCATAAATCATCGCCCTTTTTATAGGTCTTAAACAAGCCTTTTTCTAAACACTTTTTAATTAGCTCATCATTTGTAAATATAGAATTTAAAAAATTTTCAACTTTCTTCATTGTAACTTTATCACATACATAATTTTTAAAAACATTTATACTTTATCAAAAACAAGGAATATTATGAGTTTAGATAGAAGAAATTTTTTAAAAATAGCAGGAATTGCTAGTGTAAGCAAGGTTTTTGCAAATACAAATCAAGAAAAAAAGGCAAAACTAATTGATTTAAGCCTTTGCGATGGTTGTGCTGAATTTAAAACACCTTTATGTGTAAGCGCTTGTAAAACAAAAAATAAAGATGTTTTTCCTAAACCAATTAGCAATATACCAAACTATTATCCACAAAAATTTTATGAAGATTATCAAGACAAAAAAGATGAGATAAATAGACTAAATCCTTATAATTTCATCTATGTTGAAAAATTAAACATATATAATAAAAGCATAAATATCCCAAGACATTGCATGCATTGTGATGAGCCAACTTGCCTTAAAATATGTCCATTTGGAGCAATTAGCAAAGATAATTCAGCTGTTAAAATTAACCCTAATGTTTGTTTTGGTGGAGCAAAATGCAAAGATGTTTGCCCTTGGCACATACCACAAAGACAAGCAGGAGTTGGAGCTTATCTTAAAATAGCGCCCAAATTAGCAGGCGGTGGAGTTATGTATAAATGCGATTTATGTGCTGATATTAGCACGCCTGCTTGTGTGAGTGCTTGTCCTAAAAACGCTATGATATATGCAAATAAAGAAGAAATTAAATCACTAGCCTTAAAAAAAGCACAAGAATACAAAGAATTAGCTAAAGATAATGGCACATATATTTATGGAGATAAACAAAACGGAGGAACTGCTACTTTTTATGTATCGCCGATTTCGTTTGAAAAAATTCAAGAAGCAATAAGCAAAAAACACGCAAACAACACTCAAGGAATAGCACATATGAAAGTAGATGTAAATAACAAAATAACCAGTAATGACAAAATAATTAAAAGTGTTTTATTAAGCCCTATTGCAGGGGTTTTGGCAGGTGTCTTACTAAGGAAGAAAAATGAAAATTAAAAGACAAAGTATATTTAATCAAATAACTCATTTAGGAATAATGATTAGTGTTTTTGCATTGATTTTTAGTGGTATTTTGCAAATGCCTGTCGCAAAAAGATATATGATTTATAAACTACCTTTAATGTCGTGGAGCACGGATTATTATATTAGTTTGATGGTTCATTATATTTTTAGCATTAGCTTGATGTTTTTTGTGTTTTTGCATATTACTTTTTATATTTTACGCAAAGATTTTTCAATGCTTCCAAAAAAAGGTGATATTAAAAAAAGCATAAAATTAATCTATGCAATAATTTTTAATAAAGAAGAAGAACCTTGCGAAAAATATCTACCAGAGCAACGCCTTGCATATTTAGGACTTGTAATTATTATGGCTATTATAATAATCACAGGGCTTATTAAAACTTATAAAAATTTAGCAGGGGTTTTGATTAGCGAAAACTCTTTATTTTTGATAGCATTACTACATAATATAGGAATGTTTTTGATAATTTTTTGGATATTTATACATTTATTTGCTTTTGTTTTTAAGGCTAATAGAGCGCTTTTAGGTGCTATGTTTGGTGGAAAAGTTGATGCTAAATATGTATTAAAAAGGCATAAATTATGGCAAGAAGGTGTGAAAGCTGCTAAGAAAGTTTTAAAACTTTCTTAATCTTGCTTATAAAACATATAAACCAAATTCCTATTTTAAATTCTTGCGTCTAAAACAACATAAAAACAACCCAATATTAATAAAAAATTTTTTTAAAGGTAAATCTATAAATTTTATTTTTCTTTAAAAAAACTTGAAATAAAATTATTAAAATTTTATTAAAAGGATTTACTATGTTATCTTTTTTAAAACCTGTCAAAAAAGATAGAAAAATCAAAGATGAAGAGTTGTTAAGCACTTACTATAAATATAGAAAACTTTCTTTAAGTGGTGTTTTTGTTGGTTATATGGGATATTATTTAGTAAGAAACAATATCACCTTATCAACCCCATTAATCAAAAACGATTTAGCAGTTAGCAATACAGAAATAGGACTTATAACAGGCTCAATGCTTATAGCTTACGGAATTAGTAAAGGAGTTATGAGTGCTTTAAGTGATAAGGCTGACCCTAAAAGATATATGGCATTAGGTCTTATTTTATGTGCTTTAATCAATGTAATATTAGGTTTTTGCAATGCTCTTTATGCTTATGTTGCAGCAGTAATTGCTCTTGGAGTATTTCAAGGAATGGGAGTTGGCCCAAGCTTTATCACTTTAGCTAATTGGTATCCTAAAAAAGAGCGTGGAATTTATACTGCTATATGGAACATAAGCCATAATATAGGCGGAGGCTTAGTAGCTCCTATAATTTCTAAATCTATTTTAGTTTTATCTCCTGTATTAGGAATAGCCGCTGCTGATTTTAATGCAAATTATTGGAAAATAAATCATTTTTATGTCCCTGCAATCTTGGCAATATTAATTAGTATTTATGTTTTATATGCCGTAAAAGGTAGCCCAGCAAATGAAGGTTTAAAAGAATTAAGCGAAATCAATAAAATGCGTGGCTATGAAGAAGATATTAAAAATCAAGCTTCAAGCACCAACCTTAGTAGCCGTGAAATCTTTGTGCAATATGTATTAAAAAACCCTAATGCTTGGTATGTTGCTTGGATGGATACTTTTGTTTATATGATTAGATTTGGACTTATTAATTGGCTTCCTATATACCTTTTATCTGTAAAAGGTTTTAGCAAAGAGCAAATGCATACTGCATTTTTATTCTTTGAATGGGCTGCGATACCATCTACAATGCTAGCAGGTATTATTTCTGATAAATTATTCAAAGGTCATAGAATGCCACCTGCAATTTTAGCTGTATCAATTATATTTTTTATGATTATTGGATATTTTACAAGCGATAATATTTATTACACGATATTTTTTGCAGCTGCTGCAGGGTGCTTAATATATGTTCCGCAATTCTTAGCAAGCGTTCAAACAATGGAAGTGGTTCCTGCCTTTGCTGTGGGTTCTTGTGTTGGACTTCGTGGCTTTATGAGTTATGTTGTTGGTGCCTCATTAGGAACTATGGTTTTAGGAAAAATTGTTGATGCATTTGGCTGGAGTGCTGGTCTTTATATGCTTTTATTTGCTTGTGTTATGTGTATAATTTTTTCATTATTATGCCATTTTGGAAGTTTAAATAAAAAATTCTAATATCTAATTTCCTATTTTAAATTCCTTAAAAAATTCGTGGAATTTGAAATAGGAATTAGCTTTTATTGTTTAATCTGTTATAAACAATAATAATCACAAATATACTTAACATAACGGCTAAATGTTTTAATGGCTCTATAACGCCTTCATTACTTGCAAAATAACCATGTGCAAACTCTATAAAATAATGAATTATCAAAGGCATTGACAATAAAAACAAATAAATACTTCTAAGCCTTATGCAAACTGAAATTATAAGTAAAATCAAAAAAGAAACTAAAATATAAAAAATATCTATTAGCTCATAAAGAAGTAACGAGCAAGTAAGATATAAAATAATGCTAAAAAAATAATGCATATTTTCTTTAGCGATTGCAAATACAAATATAGATATAAAAACAAATACCATTAAACAAATCAAGAAAAGTCCATTAGATTGAGTAGCCAAACTTATAGGATAAAGTATGCTAAAACAAATATGAATACATATTGCAAAGCCTAGAAAAAAATCTTTTAACACATAAGCAAAATTAATTTTATCTTTATCAATTAATAAGTTAAATAAAACCACTATAAAAGATGGGATAAATACCACTAAAAAAATAATTTGAAGTCCTACAAAAGGAATTAATAAAAATATATCTTTATATACTGCTTTTTCATCTATAAATACACGAAATATTTTAGCGATATCATCAGGTTTTATAAGCAAGTATAAAGCAAAAAATAAATAATAATAAATATTTAATTTTTTAATAGAAAAATAAAAAGCTATGAAAGATTTTTCATTTGATTTAATCTCACTTATTAACCAGTTTAAAAAAGTCTTCATAACTATCCTTTATTATAAATAAATTATTTTTTAGCAAATCTATCTTTCATTAAAGTTAAGTTTGCAAAAATTAGCAAATCCAAATAACGCTGAATAATAGAAAATACAAAAGATAAAATCAAAAAACTAAGAACAAATACACAAATAGCTAAAATATCATCACGCACAAAATCCCTAGCTATCAAAAAGGCAATGCTAAAACCTAAAGCACCAAAAATAAAACTTACTACCTCGCTAGTTTTTAATCTTGAGATTTTGCCTTTTAGAATATACGAAGCCTTACAATTAGGGCATTGTAAGGTATGAATGCCTAAGTCTTTTTTGTAAGAAAATGATTTTAGCTTTGAAATATTATAAGAGCAAAGCTCACATTCTTTATAAAACATTTTCATCTTTTTACAAGCTTTATGAAAAAATCTTTCAATTTATTTAATCTAGTTTTTTTAACTTCTAATTTCTCATTATCATCAATTAAGACAAATTTAGAAAATATAAATAAATTTAAATAATGCTCAAGCATTGTAAGAAAAAGCCCAATACCTAAAAAAGATATAAGCCATACAAAGATTAAAAAGACAACATTCTTACTCACAAAATCACTACACAAAAACACGCAAAAAAACGGAAGTAAAAACGCAGCCCATCCAAAAATCTCGCTAACAATAGCATATATCATCACAAAAGATATTTTAGGCTTTAATCCATAAGAAGCCTTACAATTAGGGCATTGCAAGGTGTAAATTCCTAAATCTTTTTTATAGCTATATAGTTTTAATTTTGAAATCTTACAAGAGCAAAGCTCACATTCTTTATAAAACATTTTCATCCTTTCTTAAAAATTATTTAATTTCTTATAAAAGCTCTTCAAATACTTCATCTATTATATATGCTTTAAATTCTTTATCATTGTTTAAGCTTCCATTCCATTTATAAACAGCTAATATTTCTCTTAATAAGGCTATTATTTCTTTTTCATTTAATGTTTTATTATCTCTTATAGAAAGGATTTTATAAACTCTATTATAAACTACATTATCAATTTCTTGTTTGATATCATAATCTAAAATTATCCTTATATGCTCGCCTTTATAATATAAAATCCACAAAGATTTATTAAGCTTTGCATGGTCTAGCTCAGGGTCATCAAAATACATACAATTCATAAACCAGCAGTCTAATTCTTCATCTATTACAATGCGTTCTTCAAAAGGAAATTTACGATATTGTCTGAGATACCAATCATTAGAATATCTAATGCAAATATCTACAAAAGAATATTTCTTCTCTAATCTATCATCAATAATTGCATTTTTAAAAGCCATTTGCTTACCCTTTTTTAGCTCAAATTCCGATTTTAAATTCTTAAAACATCAATATATTAGCATAAAAAATAAGCCAAATATACCGCAATACAAAAGCAAATATATAAGAGTAAGTAATAAAAACTTAAAGCAATAAATAAAGTTTTCTATAAAATTATAAAGCTTGTAATTTTTATCCTTTGGTTTGTATTCTTTTAAGAGTTGTTTATAATAATAAAAGCAAAAGATAAATTTTAAAAACAACTTAAATCTATATTTTTTGTATGGATACGCTTCGATTAATAATGCTATTGCAAACACAATCATAGCGATAAAGAAATATTTCATTTTCGCTCCTAAATCAAATTCCTAATTCAAATTCTTTTAAAAATTCGTGGAATTTGAAATAGGAATTTCACGGCATTTGTAAGCTAGAAAATTCTTTAAGCAATCATCTAAATAAGGGCTTAGGGTATTTAAAACTCTTAAATGATAATCATTTAGCCACTTAATTTCATCAGTATTTAGCATATTTAAATCAATTAAATTAAGCTCAAATGGATACAAAGTAACTATATCAAATCTTAAAAAATCTCCATATTCACTACTCATCGCAAACTCACTTATAGCAAGGTTTTCAAGCCTTATTCCGTATTTGTTAGCGTGATATAATCCTGGCTCTATTGATGTTAGCATTCCTCTTTTTACTCTTGTATGCTCGCTAGCATTTGCATTAAGCGATAATACTTGCGGACCTTCATGAACATTTAAAAAATACCCTACCCCATGACCAGTGCCGTGCAAATAATCAAGCCCATATTGCCAAAGCTCTTTTCTAGCTATACTATCAAGTAATGGCATTTTGATATTTTCTGGATAAAGTATTTTTGAGATTGCAATATTTGCTTTTAGCACTAAGGTGTAATCTCTAATTTGCTCTTTGCTAGCTTTATTTATCTTAAAAACTCTAGTAATGTCGGTAGTTCCACACTCATATTGCGCTCCACTATCAAGGAGTAATAAGCCATTTTCATTTAAGAATTTTGCATTATTTTTCTTAGCCTTATAGTGAATTATGGCTGCGTTTTCATTAAATCCTGCAATAGTATCAAAAGAATTGCTTATAAAATACTCATTATCCGCTCTATAATTTGTCAAAATTTCATCAATCTTACACTCATCAACGCTTGATAAATCAGTATTTTCAAGCCAGTGATTAAATTTACAAAGTGCGATGCCATCTAACAAATGAGCGTATTTTAAATGCTTAATTTCATTAGCGCTTTTGCACGCTTTTTGCATTGTGCTTGGCAAAATCTCATTTATTATATTTGCTTTTATTTGACTTATAATTTTTGCGTTAGTATTAGAAAAATCGCAAATTATATTGCCTTTTAACGTCTTTAAATCATCGTAAAATTCAAAATAATCTTTATAAATTAAATCTTCATCTTTAGTAATTTCGCTTAATTTATTTTCATCAATATAAAAATAAGCCTTTGTTTTAGAAACAATCAAATAACTTAAAAAAACGGGATTGTATTCTACATCTTTTCCACGAAGATTTGTAAGATATGCAATATCACTAAGGCTTGAAATTACACAATAATCTATGTTTTTTTCGCTTAGTTCATTTTGCAATCTTTTTATTTTGTTAATGTTATCAACAAATTTAGGATTTTGATAAAATACTTTATCATTTGGCAAAGTTCTTGAATGAAAATCATTGTAATTTATTGTAAAATCAACTATTTTTGCAACTTCGCTTAATTTTAAATAATTTGTATAAGAGATTGTTCTTAAGTCTAATAAAGCAGTTTTATTGTTAAAATTATCTTTAATATAGCTAATATAATCAGGACTTTTTATTAGCTTAAAATCTTGCTTTAGCTCATTTTCGGCTTGTAAAAAATATCTACCATCAGTAAATAAAAATGCTTCGTTTTTGCTAATTAGCAAAGTTCCTGCCGAACCACAAAAACCACTTAAAATTTCTTTAAGTTTAAAATACTCATTAATATACTCGCTTAGATGAAAATCTGCATTAAAAATCAGCATAAAATCAGCGTTAAATTCATTTAAAATATTTCTTATTTTTGTAAGCATAGTTAATCCTTAATAATATCCTAAACATAAAGTATTTGTTAGTTTGATTTTTTTCTCAAATGGTTCAGGTGCGAAATAGCAACATTTTTCAATATAAATATGAGAGTTTTTAGGAATATTTAATTTTTTAAAAAAATCTTCTAAATCTATAAATTTTATCCCTGAAATTTCTACAAGTTTTATTATTTCTAATAGATTTGAATTATTGTTTGGGTTTAAATGCGATGGAGCTAAATTACTCATAGAACAAAAAGCACTAGCTAAAACCAAACCACTTAAATTAGAACATTCCGAAATCAAATTCTCATATTTTTTTGCGATAGTGCTTTTATCCAAAAATACAATTCTAGAATTAGGATATTGAGCGTATTTGATATTCTTCCAAAATTTATAAGCATTTTGTGAGATATTTGCTAATTCGTAAAGTTCTTTGTTGAGTATGTAGTTTTCTAAAGTTTGATTATAAGGAAGTGTGATTTTATTCATAATATTTGAGTGCCGAAGCACTCAATAATTATACTAGCTCAATATAAGCCATTGTAGCCGCATCACCACGGCGAGTTCTTGTTTTGATAATTCTTGTATAGCCACCATTTCTTTCTTTGTAGTTTGGTGCTATTTCTGTAACTAATTTATTTGTGCATTCTTTATCTTGTAAAGCTGCAAATACTGCTCTATGAGCGTTAAAATCTCCAACTCTAGCACGAGTGATTAATTTCTCAATATAAGATCTTAATTCTTTAGCTTTTTCTAAAGTTGTTTCAATTTTACCATTTTTGATAATTGCAATACTTAAATTTTTTAATAAAGCTGCACGATGAGTGCTAGTGCGACCTAGCTTTCTGTATCCGTGTCCGTGTCTCATTTATTATCCTTTATTTCTTTTATTTTTTCAATAAGTTTATCTTTATAAGCCTCAACAGAGTTAGAACCTATTGGATAGCCTATTTCTTTCATAGCATTTAAAATTTCTTCTACTGATTTCTTACCAACATTCTTTAAATTATTTACATCGTTTTCGCTCATTAAAGCTAATTCGCCTATAAATTCAATGCCAGCTTTTTCTAAACCATTGTTACTTCTTACGCTTAAGCCAAGTTCTTTAACGCTCTTAAGTAAAGCAGAAAAATCAAACTCTTCTGTATCTTCTTCGCCAATTAATCTTGGGCTTGTAGTTGCTATTTTGTTAAATACCATCATTTGTTGATACATAGCATCTAAAGCATTCTTAAACGCATCTTCAGGAGTTATTTGACCATCAGTTGTTATTTCAAATACAATTTTTTCATAGTCAGGATTATCTTCATGTAAAACCTTTTCTATTGAATAGTTTGCATTTCTAACTGGTGTAAAAAACGCATCAAGAGCTATAAAACTACTATCAGTTTTTTCTCTTAAATCTTCGCTTGCTACATAGCCAATACCTTTTTCAATAACTAATGTAAAATCTAACTCAGTATCTTCATTTATAGTAGCAATGTAGTTATCAGGATTTACAACTTCAATTACATTATTAGCTAAATCACTACCTTTAATTTCTCTTGGCCCTTTAAAGCTAAAGCTTACTTCTTCTCTCTTACTATCTTCGTTTTTAATTTTAAAACGCATATTTTTAATATTGATAATAAATAAAGAAATATCTTCTACCATACCTCTTTTGCTATCAAACTCATGACTTACGCCATCAATTTTAATAGCAGTTGCTGCATAGCCAATTGCACTAAGGCGTAAAAGCCTGTGCAGTGGATGTGCTAATGTAATGCCAAAACCAATTTCAAAAGGCCAAGCACTTATGCGTGCTTTGTTTTCGCCGATATTTTCAATAGTAAATTCATTTGGCATATGAGCTGTTGTAACTACTTTTCTCATGTGCTACTCCTTATTACTTAGAGTATAGCTCTACTATGAATCTTTCCTCAACAGGAATGACAACTTCTTCTCTCTCAGGTTTTCTTGTGAAAATTCCGTATTTTTTGTCTTTTTCAACATCTACCCACTCAACAATACCTGTTTGATTTGTAAGTTCTACTGCTCTTACGATTTGAGGATTGTTTTTGCTCTTCTCTACAACTTCAACTTTAGCACCTGGTAATACTCTATAACTTGGAATATCTACTCTTTTACCATTTACTAAAATATGTCCGTGAGTTACAAGTTGTCTTGCAAAACGGCGAGTTGTAGCAAATCCCATTCTATAAACTACGTTATCTAGTCTTTGCTCTAAGAATTGAATTAAAATAGCACCTGTGTTGCCATCTTTTCTTGCAGCTTCTTGGAATAATTTTCTAAATTGCTTTTCGCTTACACCATACATGAATTTAGCTTTTTGCTTTTCTCTTAATTGTAAGCCGTATTCGCTAATTTTACCTCTTCTTTGACCATGCTGACCTGGTGCATAAGGTCTTTTATCTAAAGCACTCTTACCAGCTAGTCTTCTTTCACCCTTCATTGCAAGGCTAACGCCTAATCTTCTTTCAATTTTCTCTACTGGTCCAGTATATCTTGCCATACTATTTTCTCCTATATTCCTATACTTATATTATACACGACGGCGTTTTGGTGGTCTGCAACCATTATGTGCTAATGGTGTAATGTCTTTTAAGAAAGTAACTTTAATACCTTCAACTGCACCAACACTCTTAACAGCAGTTTCTCTACCGCTACCAGGACCTTGAACACGAATACCTACTTCTTTAATTCCGTGTTCTTTAGCTTTATTTAAAGCATCTTCAACAGCTTGTTGTGCTGCAAATGGAGTTGATTTTTTAGAACCTTTAAAACCTAATCCACCTGCACTACTCCATGCTATCGCATTTCCCATTTCATCAGTAACTGTTACCATTGTATTGTTAAAAGTTGCACTAATATATACTACACCTTTTGCAATATTCTTTTTAACTAATTTTTTCTTAACTACTTTTCTCTTAGCCATTATCTATCCTTACGCTTTTGCACCAACGGTTTTTCTCTTACCCTTGCGAGTTCTAGCATTTGTCTTAGTCTTTTGACCACGCACTGGTAAACCTTTTCTATGTCTTAAACCACGATATGAACCTAAATCCATTAAAGCTTTAATGTCCATAGCAACTTGTTTTCTTAAATCACCCTCAACTAAATAATGTTCTTGGATTTCTTTACGAATAGTTGCTGCTTCATCTTCGCTTAGTTCATAAACACGCTTGTTTGGATCAATACCAACAGCAGCTAAAATTTTGCGTGAAGTAAATAAACCTATACCATAGATATAAGTTAAGCCATATTCAATTCTTTTTTTCTTTGGTAAATCAACACCTGCAATACGAGCCATACCTTATCCTTGTCTTTGTTTGTGTTTTGGATTTTCGCAAATAATACGAACAACGCCTTTTCTCATAACGACTTTACATTTGTCGCACATTTTCTTAACAGATGGTCTTACTTTCATCTTGTCTCCTAAAAAATAATTTGCTTTCCACTTTTTTACAATCTGCATTTTTAGGTATCACGAATTACCAACTAATATTTAAACGGTGGAAAATTCACTTAAATATTACTTCTTCACACAGATAAATTGCAAAAGTGCTGATGATATCACAACAAAATTAATATAAGTTTAAATATTAGATTTATTTGTATTTCCGAATTCAAATTCTAAAGATTTTTTAGCAATTTAAAATCAAGATATAATTTAAAAAAGTATTTGTAAATTTTGAAAATTATTTAATTACGGATTTAAATTCCACTTGGAATTTATTTCCGTATTAATTAAAATATTTTAAATTTCTTTAATGCCTTAAATATTACATAAATTACTCCAGCAATAATAATCCATGGCAATATCATAAATACATAAAAAATACCACCAACACTAAATAACAAAACCACTGATATTGTGATAATTGCAAGTATAATAAGTTTTTTTAATATATTATTTTTTGCATATTTTAGTATTTCTTCTATATTTGATGTGCCATAGATTGCACTTTTGTGAAAAGCCCTTGCAAATTCACATTCTTTAAGACCAACTAAATTATTTATTAAATTTGTCATTTATTCTCCTATATGTTTAATGCTAGTTTTTGAAGTAAGTTTATAAATAGTTATCATTTCATCGCCATATTGTGAAATTAATTTTTTTAGATTAGGTTCGCAAAGCTGTAATATATTGTGTGGAGTTTTACTAGTTTTGTTAATTATGAAATAAAAAATAGCAATGAAAATAAGGTTAAATGAACCAAAAGCAAAACCAATTAATGGAATTAAACAAAGAACCACCATCGATGAGCAAAAAATTAAAACAATTTTACTTTTGCTATCTAAATTCTCTAAAGCACAATTTGCCTCATAAATAGGTTGAGTGGTGCTTTGGCATTCATACACCACATTTGCTCTTTCTAAAATAGCATTTAAGTTTAGGCTTTCTCCATTAGGATTTAACTTGCCTATAATTGCTAAAGTGCCTTTTATTCTAAAATTATTATTTACTTTAGTTTCTGTATTTACTGTAGATGTAGAACTATAAGAATTAGAAAAACTACTAACCCTGCCTTTTGTATCAATAGTTCCTGAAGTTTCCATACTTTCAGTATAGTTATCTCTTACTATGTTTAAAACACAATTAAATCCTAAATAACTAGCTAAATTTTTTAAAGATTTTTCCGCATCTTCATAGCTAATGCTAGATTTTGCAGTTATTTCTATTTCACTCATATAAATTAAACCATATTGAGTAACATCATTATTATTTACTAATAAAACACCCTTAAACAAATCATATTTGTTTTCATTTTGATTTTCATTTATTGCTAAATCACTCATTTTATCTCCTTCGGAGTAATAATACCCCCCCCCAAGATAAATGAATGGTAAATAAAATGAAAAAATAAATTAGAAGTTTAGCACCATAAAAAGTGCTAAATTATTTGTGTCTATAAGTAATGCGACCTTTATCAAGACTATAAGGAGTTAATTCCACTCTTACTCTATCTCCTGGCATAATCTTAATATAATGCATTCTCATTTTACCTGCAATGTGACATAAAATTACATGCTTGTTATCAAGCTCGACCTTAAAAGTAGCGTTAGGAAGTGCTTCAATAACTTCGCCATCAATTTCTATTACATCATCTTTAGCCATAATTTTCCTTTAAAAAAATGTAAAAAATCAATAATAACATAAAAACTATTAAAAAACTAAATTTATTATTAAATATGAATGATAAGAAGAATAAAAAGACCTATTTCAAAAAGAATTTGAAATAGGAATTAAGAATTAGTTTTTATAAGGAACTAATTTTATATTAGTTTTAAGTAGCTCGTTCATTCCACCATCAAGATTTAAAATATCATTAAAGCCGTTTTTCTCAAGCATTTTAGCAGCTGCTAAACTTCTTTTACCACTTCTACACATAATAGCAATTTTGCTATCTTTAGAGTAGTTTTTCGCTACCTCATCTATAAATTCAGCATTTATAGTGCCATCTTCTTTTAAAAATGTGATTAATTTAGCACCATCTACTACACCTGTTGCAGCGTATTCACTAGGCATTCTAACATCAATTAAAGCATAATCTTTATTAGAAAAATCATACTCGCTAATATTCATAGTAACAATATCAGCATTTAAAAACGAAAATAAACCTAAACTTAGCAATAACTTTTTCATATTAGTCCTTTAAAGTATTAAATATTCTATCTCCAGCATCGCCTAAACCTGGAACAATATAGCCTTTTTCATTAAGCCCTTTATCAAGACAAGCAGTAATTAAAGCTACATCAGGGTGAGCTGCTTTCATCTTATCTCTTGCTTCAGGTGCTGCAATAATACTTGCAAAAATTATCTTTTTTACACCTATTGACTTTAATCTATTTACCGCTGCAATCGCACTTCCACCCGTTGCAAACATAGGATCAATTATAATTGCAGTTTTATTTTGCATATCTTGTGGATATTTTTCAAAGAAAAACTCAGGCTCAAGCGTTTCTTCATTGCGTTGAATTCCTAAAAATCCCACACTAGCTTTACCTAATAAATCAAGTGCAATATCACTCATACCAAGTGCAGCCCTTAAAATAGGAACAATTACAATATCATCACTTATTACATCGCATTCGCAAGGCATTAACGGAGTTTGAACTACTACTTTTTCAGTTGCTAAAAACTCACAAGCTTCATAAATCACAAAACCACTAAGCTTTTTGATATGCTCACGAAAATCTCTGCAAGATGTGTTTTTATCCCTAATTTTCGCTAGATAAGTTGAGACTAAAGTGTTTTTAATTACCTTCATTTAAAAGCCTTTCAAAATACGCTTTCTCATCAAAATCTTTCACTAAAGCTATTCCTTCATCAACTGCAGCCTTTGCAACTGCTGTGCTAACATAAGCTTTTACCCTATCATCAAAAGGTTTTGGAATTATTAAATCTTTTCCATATTTTAAATCTTTGCCATATAATTTTTTTGTTTTTTCACTAACTTCAAGTCTTCCTAATTCGCTTAAAGCCCTTACAGCAGCAATTTTCATAGCCATAGAAATCTTTCTAGCTCTAACATCTAAAGCTCCACGGAAAATATACGGAAAGCCTAAAACATTGTTAATTTGGTTATCATAATCGCTTCTTCCTGTTGCAATAATTACATCAGGGCGAACCTTTTTTGCAAGCTCAGGTAAAATCTCAGGGTCAGGATTTGCTAAAGCAAATACGATAGGATCTTTTGCCATAGTTTTTAACATTTCTTCGCTTAAAGCTCCTGCTTTGCTAAGTCCTAAGAAAACATCAGCTCCTTTAATAACTTCGGCTAAAGTATCTTCATCACATTCTCTTACGAATTCTAATTTATGCTCGTTTAAATCAGTTCTTTTTGTATTGCAAACGCCTTTTGAATCTACTAAGAAAATCTTATTAACACCTAAAGTTTTGTATATTTTAGCACTTGCAATTCCTGCTGCACCTGCTCCACAAACAACTACTTTTAAATCTTCTAGCTTTTTACCTATTAAATCACAAGCATTTATAAGACCTGCAGCACTAATAATCGCAGTTCCGTGCTGATCATCATGCATTACAGGAATTCCTAAATCTTGAAGTCTTGCTTCAATCTCAAAACACTTTGGTGCTGCTATATCTTCAAGATTTATTCCACCAAAACTAGGGGCAATCGCTTTAACTGCTGCTATTATTTCTTCGGTATCTTGAGTGCTAAGTTCAATATCATAAGCATCAACGCCTGCAAATTTTTTAAACAAACACGCCTTACCTTCCATAACAGGCTTACCTGCAATACCACCGATATTGCCAAGACCTAAAACAGCCGAACCATCGCTAATAACTGCTACTAAATTACCTTTGCTTGTATATTTATAAGCTAAATCCGCATCACGAGCAATCTCTTCGCATGGATATGCAACCCCTGGAGAATACGCTAAGCTTAAGCTTTCGTATTCTTTCATAGGCGTTTTTATCGCCGTTGCTAACTTACCACCTAAGTGATACTCTAATGCTCTTTCTTTTAAATTATTCATACAATCTCCTTTAAAAATTTATTAAATCTTGCCTTTATTTCTTCATTTCCTAAAAATTCCATCATAGCATAAATGCTAGGACTTACAGTAGTTCCTGTTAATGCTAATCTTATTAATTGAGCTATGTCTTTTAGCTTAGCGTTATTGTTTTCTAAAAATTCTTTAATTCCTAATTCAAATTCCGCTTCAGTTTTTGCATCTTTAAACTCACTTACAAACTTAGCAAACAATGTTTTGCTATTCTCATTTACAAATTTTGCAACTCCGCTTTCTTCATAAGCGCTAGGAGCATTTACTATAATCTTTGCACTATTAATTAATTCTATTAAAGTCTTTGCTCTTTCTCTTAACATAGTTAATAAAAACGAGTAGTTTTTAATACTTGAAAAGTCAAATCCTAAGTCCTTACAAGCATTCACTAATCTTTCATCGCTTAAAGTCTTTATATAATGAGCGTTTATCCATTCTAGCTTTTGTGCGTTATATGTACTTGCACCTTTGCTAACATTATCAAAAGTAAAGCAATCTAGCATTTCTTGCATAGAAAAAATCTCTTGGTCTTTATTAGAAAAGCCAAGTCTAAGTAAGAAATTAAGCAATGCTTCAGGTAAATACCCCATAGCTTTGTATTCCATAACATCGGTTGCTCCGTGTCTTTTACTAAGCTTTTTGCCATCTTCTCCATTTATCATTGCTAAATGATAAAAATTAGGAACTTTAAAGCCTAGAGCTTCATATATAATTATTTGTTTAGGAGTATTAGAAAGATGATCATCTCCACGAATTACATCAGTTACACCCATTAAAGCATCATCAACAACTACAACGAAATTATAAGTAGGTGTGCCATCAGCACGAGCGATTACAAAATCATCTAAAATATCAGCAGCATTAAATCTTATTTCGCCTTTTACACCATCATTTACGATAATTTCTCCATCAAGTGGTGCTTTAATTCTAACAACAGGTTTAATTCCTGCTGGTGGAGTGCCTTTAAAATCTCTATATCTTCCATCATATTTAGGGCGTTCTTTTCTAGCTTCTTGCTCTGCTCTTAGCGAGTTTAATTCGTCTTCACTCATATAACAATAATAAGCATTTCCGCTATCAAGTAATTTTTGAATGTATTCTTTATAAATATCCATTCTTTTACTTTGATATGTGATTTCTCCATCAACTTTTAAATCAACCCATTTAAACGCTTCTAAAATAGCCTTTGTTGCCTCTTCGCTATTTCTTGCCATATCTGTATCTTCAATACGAAGAATAAACTTACCATTATTTCTTTTAGCATAAAGATAAGAAAAAAGTGCAGTTCTAAGCCCACCAATGTGTAAAAACCCCGTTGGAGAGGGTGCAAATCTAGTAACTATCATTATTATTAGCCTTTTGTGAATTTTTTGTAGTTATAATCACTTAAAATCACTTAAAGGTAAATAATGAGAAAAATTTTATATGTGCTAATTATTAGTGCATTTTTAAAAGCAAATCCTATTGCTTCAATAATTGCTAGTGTAAATAATGAACCTATTACAAACATTGATATATTAGAAGTTTCACAATATATGAATATAGACCAAAACGAAGCTTTAAAACTTTTAATTCAAAATAAAATATGCACTTCACTTGCTAAAAATTTTAAATTAGGAGTAAATCAAATAGAAATAAACGAAGAATTATCAAAAATAGCAGCAGCAAATAATGTAAGTTTAGACACTTTCATAGAACATAATCAAGATAAGATAAAAATCTTAAGTGATAATATAAAAGATGAGATTTTAAAAAGAAAATTATTTGATTTAATAGCACAAAATTATATGAAAGATGTAAGCGATGATGAAATTATAAGATTTTATAACCTAAATAAGGATAAAATGAACGGAGCATCTTATGAAATGGCAAAAGAACAAATAAAAAATTATTTAATAAATAAAAACGCTCAAGAGTCAGTTCGTAATTATATGGAAAAAGAAGAAGCAAAGGCGTCAATAAAAATGTTTAGGTAGGGTAAGGTATGAAAAAAACACGCTCAATTTTATCTAATTCTTTTAAAAATTTTGTTGTTACAACTTTTTTGTTAGTTGAGATTGCGGGAGCAGTTTTTGGGACTTTTAGATATTTTAGCGAAGTTAAAAGGATTGAAGAGCATCATAGAGTGCATAATATAAGCAATGAAAGCTTAAAAATTAGATTGCAACAAAACAAAGATCAGACCTTATTTCAATTTTTTGTATTCACTATAACTGTTTTTGTAGCAGCCTTAGCAAGCAATAGAATATATCAAAGAAGACTAAGAAAAGTAAAAAAAGATTTTGATAATTTCGCTGAGCTTTTGGCAAATTCTGTTAAAAAACATAAACCATTAAACCTATCAAAAGACTTAACATATAGCGAATTTCAAAAAATCGCTGATTCTTTAAATGAAGTTTTAAACGATATATATTATCAAGAAAATTACAATTCTTTAACCAAATTACCAAAAAAACAAAAATTCTTATTAGATATTTTAGAGCTTTACGAAAAATCAGATTGCCCTATAATAGTAAGCTATATTTATCTAAAAGACTATCAAAACCTATTAAAAAGTAGAAGTTTTAATCTAGCTGATAAGATTATTTTAGAATTAGCAAATAGATTTTCTAGCTTTTCAACCACATTAACGGATTCAAAAATTGCAAAAATTAGCGGTAACGGAGACTTTTTATTAGCATTCCCTTGTGCGAATGAAGTTCAAAAATGTTTTGATACTATGGCAGTTAAACTACACGAATGCTTTAGCGAAAGCATTAATTTTGGAAGCGATGGAATATATGAGCAAAGCGTAGGGATTGGCTTTAGCATACTAACAAGCGATAATTATAGTCAAATAATAAATGATACTTATAAAGCTGCACTACTTTCAAGCGTTCAAAAGGATAAATTATATTGCAATTATTCAGAAGAAGTAAAAGCTCAAATTGATAGTGAAGCTAAATTAGAAAACGATTTAAAAAGAGCTTTAGAAAAAGGCGAGCTTGATGTATTTTATCAAGCAAAAATCGGAGCTAATGACAATCTAGTAAAAGGTGCAGAAGCTTTAATTCGCTGGAAGAGAAATGATAAATTTGAAAATACAGAAAAATTCATAAGAATTGCAGAAAAAACCGACCTAATTATAAAGCTTGAAAAATTTGTAATCGCAAGAGTATTTCAAGATTTAAAATATTTACAAACTATCGGAATAAATATTCCTATTAGCATAAATATTTCAGCAAAACATCTTCATCATAAAGATATGATAAATTATCTAGTAGCAAATATGAAAAAATACAACATTTGCCCTAGCCTAATAGATATAGAAATTACTGAAAGATATAGATTAAGAGAAAATAGCGAAACGATATTAGAAAAATTAAAAGCGATAGGATTTTTAATAAGTATTGATGATTTTGGTAAAGATTATAGTTCTTTATCTTATATTAATAATCTTCCTATTGATACTATTAAAATTGATAAAAGTTTTATAGATGGATTAAATACTAAAGATTGTGATTTGATAAACGAAAACTCAAAAGCAATCATAATAGGGATTATAAAAATCGCAAAAACTATGAATAAAAGAGTTGTAGCTGAAGGCGTTGAAACAATTGAGCAAGTAAATTGTCTAAAAGAATTAGGCTGCGATGAATTACAAGGATTTTATTATCATAAAGGTGCAACACCTATGAATGAGTTTTTACAAATATATAAAAACAGATTTTAATGAAATTACATATAGATTTTGATAGCTATTTTGTAAATGCCGAAAGACTTATAAACGAAGAATTACGCAATGTTCCTTGCGTAATTTATGCAGGAAGTAATGAAGATTTTTTCACACAAGATGCAAAATATGTAGAAAACAAAATCGCTTTTATGACTTCAATAGAAGTTAATAAAACCCCCATAAAAAATATTGATTACAAGCATTTTACAGCCATTGCAGTATCTTATGAAGCTAAAAAATACGGAATAAAAGTAGGAGATAAATTAAATATAGCTTATCAAAAATGCCCTAATTTAAAAATCGCAAGAAGCAATATAAGGCATTATAAAGAACTAAGCTTTAAGGTAAAGACTTTTTTAGAAAGCAAAATCCCTGTAATTGAACAATTTAGCATTGATGAGTTTTTTGGAGATTTAGAAGGCTTTAAAAAAGATACCGAAGCACTAGATTATGCAAAATATTTGCAAAAAGAACTCTTAGAAAAATTTGGCTTACCAGCTAGTATAGGGATAAATCATAGCAAATGGGGTGCGAAATTTTTAACAGATTTAGCAAAACCATTCGGCATTAGAATGGAATACGATATGCAAAACGCAATTAAAGGCATTGATATAAAAGACTTTGCTGGAATTGGTAAAGAAATTCAAAAATATCTAAGAGCTTATGGTGTAAATACTTTAGATGAATTATTGCAAAAAGAATATTTATTAGATAAATACGGCAAACACGGCAAAAAAATCATCGCTAGAATTAAAGGCATTGATAATGAAAAAGTAGAAGAGATAAAAGATATCAAAAGCCACGCAATATCAAAAAGTTTTAAACCTATAAGTGATTATGAAGAGCTAAGGCGTAGGATAAAAATCCTTGCTAGATATTTAAGCGTTTGGATAAGCAAAAACGGCTTTCATCCTAGAAAAATTGATGTAAGCATAAAATACGGAGCTAATTACGAGCATACAAGCCTAAACCTCATCCAACCTTTTAGCGAAAAAAACCTACTAGAAAACTCATTAAAAGGCTTTGAAATACTAATGAAAAACGCTAAAAACAACAATGTTTATTATCTTGGAATAAGTGCAAATAATCTTGATAAAACTTATTGTGAAGATATTTTCAACACTAATGAAAAAAGCAAAAAACTAAACGAAACCTTATCAAAAATAAGAGATAAATTCGGAATAAACTGCATAAAATACGGAGATTAAATTCCTATTTCAAATTCCATGAAAATTTATAAGGATTACGAAATAGGAATTAAGATTTTTGTAATCTAGCCGATTTAAAGCAATAAACATTAAGGATTATTTATGATACACGATATAAGTGCTAGTAAAAATATGCCAGTAGCTTGGAAAATTGATGTTAAAAAGCACGAGTTAAATGAGGTTGAGCTAAAAGATTTAAATTATCATATAGAAAAAAATAATTTTGAGATAAAGACAAATAAAGAACAAGATTATAATGTATTTTTTAGACTTGATAAAGATAATATCGGTGTAAAAATAAATGAAAAAAATCTAAATAGATTAAAAGAATTTTTTGATAGCGATAATTTTATTGAAAACGACAAAGGCACCATCTTAGATAAAGATGCAGCTAGCTTTGTAGCTGGGTGGTTTAGTGATATTGCATATAGAAGAAATCTTCTAGCAGCTGATATGAATAATGATGGAGAATTAAGGGGCAAGGAATTTAAATATACATTTACGGTATTTAGTGAAGCTTCCGAAATAGTAATAAACGAAAAAACACTTGAAGAAGAACTAATTTCATATGCTATAGTAGGCACATATTTGCCTAGTATGGTGGCTTTGCCAGATGGTGAGAGTATGGATATTAGCAAGGCTTTAGATATAAGCTTAAATGATGATAAAAACCTTGATGGAGTGATAATATTTGGCGAGTATTTAGGGGCTGATGGTAAAAATAAAATTCATACATACATAGCTGATTGCAAATCAAGTGAAAATGAAATTGGTAATCCTATAGATACATTTAAAGTAATTTTTAAAAATAGTGATAAATTAAAAGAAAAAGAATTAGAAGAATTAAAAAAATTAGCAACCTTAGCAAAGCTAAAAAATCAAGGCTTAGAAAGTCTTACAAATGATGAAAAGAAACTCTTAAAAGATTTTTCTATAAATCTTAAAATAAGCGAAGACAAATTAAAGGATTTAATAAGTAGCGATAAATTAAAAGATTTTATATCTTATACAAAAGACTTTATAAATGAACTTAGCGAAACAAAATTGCTTGATATAAAAGCCTAATTCCGATTTTAAATTCCTTACAAATTTTAAAAGAATTTGAAATAGGAAATAGCTAATAGTTACTTATAGTTACAAACTAATTGTTTTTTAAACAAAATTTCAATATGATTTACTTAAACTAGTTTTAATAATTTAAATCAAAATAATTATTGATAATTTTCGGAGATTTTATGAGAATTAGTGGCTTTGATGTTGACATTTCAAAAGTTTATGATAAAAGTTACCATAAAACAAACTTAAATAATTTTCAAAATCTTAGCAATGATCAAATTAATATCATAAAAGATGATATAACAAATCACAATTATTCTTTAAAAACAAGCGATAAAGATAATATAAATATAGTTTTTAACCTTGATAACAATACTCATGGGCTAAGTCTAAGCAAAACAACAATAGAGCAATTAATGGCTCATTTTAATAAAGATAATTTCATTATTAGTGATGATAAGATTATTTTAAACAAAGACGCTGCTAATTTTGTATCAAGCTGGTTTAAAGAAATCGCCTATGATTTAGGACTTGCTGATGCTGATAGCAATCAAGACGGCAGAATAAATAATGATGAGCTAAGCAAAGCAAGGCTTGAGGTTGGTATTTATGGCGAGTTTGATGGGTATCTTTATGTAGTAAATAAATTAAGCGATGAAAGATTTATAAACACCAAAAATTACGATGCAATAAGGCTAGAAATTGGCACAAGTATTAGCGAATATTTAGATTATGTAATATCTAGTGATAGAGATTTTAATGGCGAGCTTAGTTTTGCTGAGCTTAATTTTACTAATGCTAATGAAGAACAAGAGTATAAAAGTGAGCTTAAAGAAAAATACGCAGATATTAAACGCTACAAAAGTGATTTTAAAAGAGCGTTTGAGTATCACACAAAAGAAGGACAAAGCGCCGAAGAGATTAAAAACAAACAAAAAGAAAAAGAATTAGAGCAAGCCGAGCTTTTAGCAAAACTTATGCAAATAACTTTAAAAATCAAAAAATTAGGTGCAAGCTCTCTTACAAACGATGAGAATAAAGTCTTAGAAAAATTAGGCAAAAACGCAAATGCAATAGAAACTTCTGTAACACTAGAGCTTAGCTCAAGCCTAGTAAAAGACATTGTAAGTAACAAGCACTTAGATATAAAAATCTAATTCAAATCTTAAAGAATTTGAATTAGGAATTACAAAACTTTTATATTTCAAAATATATAAATTAATTTTAGTTTATCGATAAAGTTATATAATCTTAATATAATTTTAAAAAAATTATTTAATTAAAAGAAAGGAAAGTTATGGAAAAGAATAGGCTTTTTCTAATTTGTGCTCCGATAGTAATTATCATTGCTATTTTTGCAATTATTTTTCCAAAGGAGCTTACAAATTTCATCATCTCAAGCACTCAATTTTTTTACGTTGTGTTTGATTGGTTTATTATTTGGTTGCCTTTGCTTGGGCTTGGGCTTGGATTTTATTTCGCATTTTCAAAATACGGCAAAATAAAGCTAGGAGATGCCGAACCTGAATATTCTACATATTCATGGATGAGTATGCTCTTTACTGCTGGAATTGGTGTTGGGATTGTGTTTTATGGACCACTTGAAGCTCTTTGGCACTACCAAAGTGCTCCTATTGGAATAAATGGCAATTTTGACCAGCAACAAGCTATGGAAAATGCTATGAGTATTTCTTTATTTGTTTGGGGCTTACCTGCTTGGGCTTTATATACTTTTGGCGGTGTGGTTGTTGCTTATTTTGCTTATAGACACGGCGGGTCTTTTAGCCCTGATTCTTGCGTTAGAATTGGTTTTAAAGATAAAAAATTTGCTAAACCACTTGCTATATTTATTTTAGTTTTTGCTATTGTTGGTATTGCTTTATCGGTTACTGCAAGTATTGCAATGGCTACAGGACAAATTAGTAGTGGTTTAAAAATCATCACAGATGGTGGCGATTTTACTTCAATGACTTGGAAAATGGCTATCATGATAGCTTTATTTGCTGCATTTACGCTTGCTGCTATTTTGCCGATTGCAAAAGGTATGAAATTCTTAGGCGATTGGACTATGATTTTTGCTATTGCTTTATTATTATTTGTATTCTTTACAGGGCCAACGCATTATTTTGTAAGCGTTATTACAACTTTAATAGGAAAAATCATAACAGATACTATCCCGCATAGTTTTGAATTATATATATTCAAAAGCCGTGATTGGCTTGTATGGTATCCATTAAGCTATATTGTTTGGTGGATTGGTTGGACTCCTTTTGTTGGGGTTTTCTTAGCAAAGATTTCAAGGGGTAGAACTTTAAAAGAATTTATTCTTTGCTCAACTTTAATTCCAACGGGCTTTATGGTTGTTTGGTTTAGCGTATTTAGTGGATATGGTTTATTAGATGAAGTTCAAATGAGTAAAGAAATAGTAGCAATGGCAAACTCAAACGGCTATGAAGGCACAATTTATAGAATATTGCAAGACTTTCCATTTACAAAACTTACTCAAATAATTACCGTATTTTTATTCGTATCATTCGTAATTACAACTATTACTTCAGCTGCAATTTCACTTGGAATTATGACAAATGACGGAATAAATGAAAGCAAAGTAAAAGCAGCATTTTGGTGCATAATAATGGCTATTGTTGCTTCTGCTGTTGTAATTACAGGTAAGATTGAAGGAATTAAAGCTATGGGTTCATTTACTGGCTTTCCTTTTGTGTATTTATTGTTTATTATGGGTGCTGCATTTATTAAGCAGATTAGAAAGGATAACAAATGAATAATTTTGTAAAGATTCTTGATGAAAAATCTATGTTTTATTATGTAAATACTGATATTAGTTCTAATTTAATTGAAAGCTCTCTTATTACTTTAACTATTGTTTTTATTGTATGGAGTATAAAATTAGCAATGGAGAAAGAATGAAAAAGTTAAATATTCCTAGCCTTGAGATTACCAAGGCTAATTTTATTAAGCACGCTAAATCTTATGAAGATTTTAATGAAGATTTATGCGATAAGTTTTTTGCAAATGATGCTATTGTTTTACAAGAAAAATTACTTGAATACGATGAATTAATGCAAAGCTCTTATCTTGAACGCAACTGGACTAAATCATATCTTAGCACTAGAGCGCCGCTTGCGATTGCAAGTAATTTTTGCTTTAAATTACCTAAACAATATGATTTAAATGATTTTATTTGCACATTTTCAAATCTAATAATAGCTTATGATGAAGGTAAATTAGAGTATAAAACAGCTCGTGGAGATGAGATTTTTCCTAGACAATTTGATATTTTAAAAGGTGGAGCTAGAATTCCTAAGCCTTTAAGTGATGAGTTTAGGCTAAATTATAAAAATACAAGATTTTTTAGCGTTCTTCATAATAATAATTTATACAAGGTAGATATTTGCAAAAATACAGGACTTAAAAATAATTTTAAAGATGATTTTAAACCTATAAGTTTTGCTCATCTAAGTTTATTAAATAGCGATGATGCTTCTAAACTTTATCAAAAATACGAAGATTGTAATCCATTTTTTGAAGTGATAGAAAACTCAAGATTTAATATTTGTATTATCAATAAAGACTTTAATAGTATTAACGAAGAAGTTCATTATATGCAATATCATGCACCTTGCTATCATTATAAAACTCTTAATTTTATTTATAATGAAAAAAACAAGAATATTTATATAAATGCCGAACATAGTTTCTTAGATGGTGGCACAATTGCATATATTTTAGAATATATTGATACAAATCTAACAAGTCCAAATGAATTAAAAGAGCCTTATTTTGTGGAGCAATATTTTGATGATGAATATATAAAAAGCATTCAAGAAGGCTTAAAAGCTTATAACAATTTAAGCTTTAATGCTAATTTTAGCTTTGATTTAGCACAAGATTTTGGCTTTTCAAAAGATTTTATTTTGCAAGCTGCAATTGTAAATGCAAGTAAAAATGCTTATAAAAAATACGTATGTCAATACGAAGCTGTTGATATGAGAGATTATGATTATGGTAGAACTGAGTGTGTAAGAGCTATTAGCCTTGAACTACAAGCTGCTTTAAAAAGCTTTAATAAAGATGATTTTGTTAAGGCAAATAATGAGCATAAAACTCGCATAAAAGACTGCAAAAAAGCTTGCGGAATTGATAGACATTTATTAGGGTTAAAAACTCTCATTCCTTGCATTGAAAACAAATACGCAAAAGAATTTTTTAATTCTAAAATGTATAAAAATACTTGCGAAACCATTGTTTCAACAAGCTCATTAGGTAAATCAAACTTCGTTGATGTTTTTTATTTTCATCCTGTTTGTGAAAATGGAATAGGCGTTTCTTATGCTTATTATGAAGGCAAATGCTATTTCACGCTTACATATTTTGATGAAAATATTTTAAATGGCTTTAAAGACGGCTTAACTGAGTTTTTTGATAAATTTAATAATCTATAAACACTAAAAATCCTAATTCAAATTCTCTAATAATTAATGTGGAATTTGAATTAGGAATTACAAAACTTACTTATTTAATAATTTTTGTAATTGTTCGTATTTTTTGCAACCTATATTAGAATTAGCATCACAAGCTTTTTTATAATAACTCAAGGCTTTTTGTGGATTTGCTTCTAAGCCGTAATCTTTAGCATCTTTTAAGAACATTCCATCGCCTGCTAAAACGCAAAATTTTTCATGAGATGATACACCTTGTGCTATTACAGCAGGCAATTCGCATAATTTACTTATAGCTTTTTGAGCATCAACATAAGCTTCTTTAGTATCAATTGCTTGTGTTTGTATTAATTTTACATTTGCAGTAGCTGTCATTAAACAAGCACTAAAATTATCTTTAGCACATAAATCTTTTGAATATTGATAACAAGCTTTTAAATCTTCTTTGCAAAAGTTCGCAAGCTCGGCAGCGCAAGTTGATTGGTCTTGACTTTCGCAAGCTTTATCAATACTATCAACAGCAAATAAACACGAAATTAAAGCTAAACTTAATAATATCTTTTTCATAAACTCTCCTTAAAATAAATATTTAAATTATATATTTTTTTATCAATTTTTTCTCAAATTAACCGATATAAGTTAAATAAAGGAGAATAAAAATGGATTTAAGTATTTGCGATATGGGAGGGTTCTTAAACTCTAGCCTACATAAAATAAAAAATGTAAATAGTACTATTAATCTAAGCCAAATAAGACAAGATATAAAAACAAATAATTTTGAATATAAAACAAGTGATAAAGAATTAAATGTATTTTTTAGCCTTGATAATAAAAGCGTAGGAATTAGCTTAGATAAAGATATTTTAAAAGATTTAAAAAGCTTTTTTAATAAAAATGATTTTTTAGAAGAAAATGGAAAAACTATTTTAAAAGGCGATACGGCTAATTATGTAGCGGGTTGGTTTAGTGAGATTGCATTTGATTTAAAATATCTTGAAAGTGATAGTGATAATAATGGGGTTTTAAATAGTGAAGAGTTGATGAATACTTTAATTGATGTTTGTTATTTTGATGAGAATAAAGATGGGATTTATGTCTTAAGCGAGATTGTGAAAAAAGACAAAATATTAGAAGAAGACATTAATGAATTTGGCGAAAAAAACATAAACACTATTTCAAAAATGATTAATAATAGAATATTTTTTGATAAAGATAAAGATGGAGAAATATTAGTAAAAGAACAATATATTGAAGATGAAAGCGAGTATTTTAAAAACTTAAATCAAGCAAAAGAAGAATTAAAAGATAAAAAAGAAAAAATAGAAATTAATCCAAAGATAAAAGAATACGCAATAAATGAAGAAAATAATCACATAAGAAAACTAAAGCAAGATATAAAACTATTTAAAAACTCAAATGCTTTAAAGATAAATGAAGATAAAGAAAAAGAATTAAAAGATAAAAATACTTTAGAAGATTTTTGTAAGTTCAGCATAAAGCTAATTGATGAGATTAAAGATTATAAACTGCTAGATTTAAAAGCCTAATTTAAATTCTTTTAATTAAAAGGAACATATTTTGCTACTTCTTATCAAATAAAGGAGAGCAAATGATAATAAATGATAGGATTGTTCTTAGTTCTTACACTAAGACAAATAATTTAAAAGATAATAAAAACACTTCATTTGAAGAAGCCTTACAAGCTCAAAGTAAAGCAGCAAATACTATAAATGATGAACTAATTAATAAGTGTATATCAAATGCTGAAGATGATTTTGCTTGGTTACATTATGGACATTGTTTGTATTTTCCCACAGAATGGCATACTCCTAGGAAAGATAAAGAAACCCCAGATGACTATATAGCAAGATTACCTAAAGAAGATGTAGGGGTAATGATGTTCTTAGAAGCTTGTGGGATAGTTGAGACTAAAAAGATATATCCTGTGCAAAATGATTTAGACTATCAAAGTTTAAAAACTGCAGAAGAAATTATAGAAAACTATCAAATAACACCTGATTTGGAATTAAAAATAATTGAATTTGCTAAAAAATCATCAAAAGAATTTATGAATAATTTTGATTTACCATCAGGAAGTGTAGGACTTGATCACCCTAAATTACAAGCAATTTTTAAAAAACATGGAATTTCAATGGATGAATTTGTAGATAAAGAAAAACTAATGAAACAAAGCTTTAAATTTGATTTTGATAAAGAAAAGGATAAATTATTTGATGAACTTTTAAAACTAGGGGAAAACAATAAAATAAGATTAGGAATTAGTTAATTCCTAATTCTTAAAAATAGGAATTAATTTCCTATTTTTTAGCGCTTTTTGGGGTGCAAAGCATATTTATATAGCGACCTTCAAATAAAGGAGCTTTATCCATATTTGCAATTTCGCTAATTTCTTCATAAATTTTTAAAAGTAGTTCTTCTCCTGATTGTGGATTGCTTAATTCACGACCCTTTAAAAACACTCTAAATCTAACATGCTTCCCTGATTTTAAAAACTCAACCGCATGTTTAACTTTATAATTAATATCATTTTGAGCAATTTTTACAGAAAGTTTTATCTCTTTAACTTCTACTACTTTTTGCTTTTTCTTAGCATCTTTTAGCTTTTTTTCTTGCTGATAACAAAACTTACCGTAATCCATAATTTTACAAACAGGTGGCTTTGCATCTTTTGCGATTAATACCAAATCAAGTCCTAAACGATTAGCAAGAGCATTTGCTTCATCACTGCTAATTATCCCATACTGAGTGCCATCATCACCTATACATCTTACCTGTGCTAAATCTATTTCTTCATTTAACAATACATCTTTTTCTTTACTCAAAATACTACCTCGTTTTGTTTTTCTTTAATTAGTTTCAAAAATTCCTCCATTGTTAGTGTTGATTGTTGTTTAGCTCTTCTATCTCTTAAAGCTATTTGATTGTTATTTACTTCTTCATCACCGATTACTGCAATAAATGGTACTTTCATCATTTCTGCATTTCTTATTTTTTTACCTAAGGTATCATTTTTTTCGTTAATATCTGCATCAACTCCTAGCTCTAATAATGCCTTTTGTAATGCTTTTGAATACTCAATATGTTTTTCTCCTACTGGTAAAATCATCACTTGAATAGGTGCTATAAAGAATGGCAATTCTCCTGCAGTGTGCTCAAGCAATATTCCTAAAAATCTTTCAAAACTTCCAAGTAATGCACGATGTAGCATTACAGGGCGTTTTTTCTCATTGTTTTCATCTGTATATTCAAGCTCAAATCTTTCTGGTAAGTTAAAATCTACTTGAATAGTTCCGCATTGCCATTTTCTTTTTAACGCATCTAGTATTTTTATATCAATTTTTGGACCATAGAATGCTCCACCGCCCTCATCAACACCATATTTTATACCTTCTTCATCTAAAGCTTCTTTTAATGCTGTTGTAGCGATTTCCCAAATCTCATCGCTTCCGATTGATTTTTCTGGTTTTGTTGAGATTTCTAGCTCCCATTCAAAGCCAAAAGTTGTCATAATCTTCTTAGCAAAATCTAAAATCTCTTTTACTAATTCTTTTATTTGACTTGGCATACAGAAAATATGGCTATCATCTTGAGTAAATTCACGAACTCTTAAAAGCCCATGTAAAGCCCCACTCATCTCATGGCGATGAACCATTCCGTATTCAAAAAACTTAATAGGTAAATCTTTATAACTTCTACCTTCACTTTTATAGCAAAACACATGACCTACGCAGTTCATTGGCTTAATGCCGTATTCTTGCTCATCAATTCTAGTAAAATACATATTTTCTTTATAATTATCATAATGTCCGCTAATTTTCCAAACGCTTGAATTAAGTAGTTCAGGACCTCTTACAGGCTCATAAAATCTAGTTCTATGAGCTTTATATAAAATATGTTCTAATTTACTTCTAACTCTCGCACCATTTTTAAGCCACAATGGTAAGCCACCGCCTATTTGCTCGCTAAATGTGAATAATTTTAAATCATTTCCCAGTTTTCTATGATCTCTTTTTTTAGCTTCTTCTATCATTGTTAAATAATCTTTTAAAGCTTCTTTTGTCGCAAACGCTATACCATAAATTCTAACTAGCATTTCATTTTTTTCATCGCCACCTAAATATGCACCTGCTAATTTTGTAAGCTTAAAGTTTTTTAGCATTTTTGTATGTGGAAGATGTGGCCCACGACAAAGGTCAGTAAATTCGCCTTGAGAATAAGTGCTAATCTCTCCACTTAGACGGCTTAATACTGCTTGTTTTAATTCATCGTTTTTAAACATCTCACAAGCTTTTTCATAGCTCATTGTGTTTTTTACCATAGGAGAGCCTTTTTTTGCAAGTTCTCTCATTTTATCTTCAATAACTTTTAAATCTTCTTCACTAATTTTCTCATCAACTTTAAAATCATAATAAAAACCTTCATCAACACAAGGTCCTACGAAAAACTTAGCATTTTTATATAATTTTGTAATAGCTTCTGCTAAAAGGTGAGCACAGCTATGACGAATGATTTCAAGTGCCATTGGGCTATCATCATAATAAATTGGCTCAAGTCCTATTCCATCAGTGCTTAAAGTATCATAAATATTTTTGTCTTTATCGTAATATCCTATTATTTCCATTATCAATCCTTTAAATTTTTATAAATATCATCAAGATTTTTATATAAACTATCGTAATTTATTTCATCTTGTTCTAATAATTCATATAAAATCACATTATCTTCTTTACCATTCCAAAGTTTTTTATAACTTCCATCTTTGTAGCCATTATCTTGGCGAAATTTATTTAAAACATTTTTTCCAATGTAGATTTTATAAAGTCTATTAAACTCTAAATCACATTTGCAAGTAAGGTGTAAAAATGTATTGCATATATCGTTTATGTTAACAGTTTTAGCACTGCTAAAATGTATTAATTCTCTTGAATATTCTAAGATTTCATTTAGATTTTTATCAGTTTTGTAGAATTTAAAATCGGAAATTGTATTTTTTAATTCTATTTGTTTATTTTGCATAATAGCAAGACTTAAAATAAAATGCCAAATATCAACAAGTTCTATTTGAATATTTTCTAAATCCCAACTAGCATTTATGCTTTTCCAGTGTTTCCACGGCATAGAATCAACTAGCTCAGCACATTCCATATAAATACAACGAGCAAAATCAATTAAGCGATTTTCTTTTGTAAAACCTTTTGTCCAATCATTGCCACAAGTAGCTATATTTAAGCTATTTTGTAGATTAAGCATTTCATCAATCAAACTTAGTTCTTTCATTATCCCTTCTATGTAAAAAAATATTAAAATACTAGCAAAATAAACTAACAATCAAGCGTAGTGATAAAAATTTTTTTAGTTTGAGCTTTGAAATATAAATAATCATCTTTAAAACTAACTTCGCAAATATCATTACTTTTTGGATAAATTGTAGCCTTTTCATCAACCAATTTAAGCATTCTAGCATAATAAAAACAAGCATTCATTCCAGTTCCACAAGCTAAAGTTTCTCCAACTCCACGCTCATAAGTTCTAACATATAAAACCCCATCTTTAAAAGTTGCGTAATTTACATTAGCATCGTATTTTTCTCTTAAATATTTTGCGTTTTCTTCATTGTAATTTTGCACTCCATCAAGAGTTACTAAATGTGGCACACCTGTATCTATTAGACAAAACACATTGCCAAATTCCACTAAATTTTCATGAATAATCTTAGCTTTAGTAAGTCTAATTTCTACAAAATCATCATTATAGATATTAGCTTTTATTATTCCTGCACCTGTTAAAAAACTCATTTGTTCTTTTGCTAAATTATTTGAGTAGGCAAAATGAGCTGCTGCTCTAGCTCCATTTCCACACATTGAAGCACTTGAGCCATCTTGATTATAAAAACCCCATGAAAAATCATATTCTTTATTTTCTTCTTTTTTAATAGCAATAAGCCCATCAGCACCTATTCCGCTGTATCTATTACATAAATTTTTAGCTAAATTACTTAGATATTTTGAGTCTAAATTATCACTTTTAAAAATAATAAAATCATTGCCATTTGCATAGTATTTATGAAATTCCATGTTTTTCCTTTAAATTTTTTATAAGTTTTAGCGAATTTTCTTTAAAATCTTCTAAATTACCATCGTTTTTGATGAGATAGGTTGCGTATTTTATTTTTTCTTCAATATTTAGCTGAGAATTTAGCCTAAGTTTTGCTTCATCTAAACTTAGATTATTTCTACCCATTAGCCTTTTTAAAGACAAATCATAAGGGCAATATATAATGATTTTATTAAGCAAAAAATTATAATTTCTATTTTCAAAATAAAGTGGAATTTCAACAAAAATAATTTTTTCTTTTGAGTTTTTTATCTTTTTGATGATTTCTTTTTTTATTTTTGAGTGCATTATTTTTTCTAATTTTTTCTTTAAATTTTTGTCCTTAAAAACAATACTAGCTACAAGCTTTTTTTTATCTTTTAGCGAAAGGAATTTGAAATCGGAATTACAAATCTTTAATTTTTTAGCAATTTGTTTAGATTTGTAACGAAATACAATATTAGAAATTTCATCAGCATTTATGCAAAAAATACCATTTTTTCTAGCGTAATTTAAAAATGTAGATTTTCCACATGCAATGCTAGAAGTTACTACATAAACATTTTTTAATTTTAGGTCTTTTTTTATCTTATTTTTTCTTAGCAAAATTGACTCTTTTTATCATTATCATAATATTATTTTATAGCAATATTATTAATTTTTCTTAAGCCTAATTTTAAGGCAATTTAGTATTATTTAGGTTACTCAAAATTTTAAATAAGGAGGCAGTCTTGGAAAACAAAAGAAGAGCGTTTCTTAAAAAGGCTCTAAGCGCTGGTGCCATTGGTGCTGTTGCTAGTGTTAGTTTAAACGCTGCAGTAAGCACTGAAAACAACACCTCAGGCGTAGTAGCTGGACGTGCAAAGAAAAAAGAAGTGTTATACAAAAAAACCCTTCACTGGGAAAAATTTTACAAAATTGCATATTAATTAAAGAAAGGAAAATAAATGCGTAAAAGTATAAGCAGAAGAAGCTTTTTAAAGCTGACTGCTATGGCTGGTGCAACTACTAGCGCATTCGGTGCTACTACTGCTACCGTTAAGGCTGATGAAAATGTAAAAATGCCTTATGAAGGAAGCAAAATAGTAAGAACTGTTTGTACAATTTGTAGTTCAGGCTGTGGTATTGAAGCTGAAGTTCACAACGGCGTATGGGTAAGACAACATAATGCAATAGACCATCCACATTCTTTAGGAAGTCATTGCTGTAAGGGAATTGATCAAATTGATTTAACCAAATCAAAATGTCGTGTTAAATTTCCACTAAAAAGAGTTAATGGTAAGTGGGAAAGAATTAGCTGGGAACAAGCTGTAAATGAAATCGGCGATAAAATGCTTGAAATCAAAAAAGAGAGCGGTCCTGATAGCGTAATGTTCTTAGGCTCAGCGAAATTTAATAACCAACAAGCTTATTATTTTAGAAAATTTGCAGCATTTTGGGGAACTAACTCAATAGATCACGTTGCTAGAATTTGACACAGCGCAACAGTAGCCGGTGTGGCTAATACTTGGGGATATGGCGCTATGACAAATCACTTTGGTGACGTTGTAGGTAATACAAAATGTATGATTATGTTTGGTGCAAATACAGCGGTAGCAAACCCTATTGGATATAAGCATATTTTACAAGCAAAAGATAGAAACAATGCTCCACTAATCGTAGTAGACCCTGTATTTACAAGAAGTGCAGCTCATGCTGATATTTATGTAAGAATTCGTCCTGGAACTGATATAGCTTTCGTATATGGAATGCTAAATATCATTTTTGAAAATGGTTGGGAAGATAAAGAATTAATTAAAGATAGAACTTATGGTGTAGATTTAATCCGTGAAGAAGCGAAAAAATATACTCCTAGCGAAGTTGCTGACATTTGTGGATGTAGCGAAGAAATTTTACATCAAGTAACAAAATTATTTGCAACTACAAAACCAGCTACACTATTCTGGTCGCTTGGTATTACTCAACACTCAGTTGGTAGCTCAAATACTCGTATCTTAGCTATTTTACAATTAGTGTTAGGAAATATCGGTAAGCCTGGTGGTGGAACAAACATTATCCGTGGTCACGACAACGTTCAAGGTGCTACTGATATGGGCTGTTTAGCTGATACACTTCCAGCATATTATGGATTAGCTGAAGGTGCTTGGAAGCATTTTTGTAATGTATGGGGCGTAAAATATGAAGATATGCAAAAACGCTTCGTAGATGATAGTGCAAATGGTGGCAAAAAATGGATGCACGAAAAAGGCTTTAGCTTATCAAGATGGTGGCAAGGCGTTAAAGGTGTAACTCCTTACGGAAGCGATACAACACATTCAAATGCTCCTGTTAGAGTTCTTTGGGTTCAAGGAACAGGAATTACTTCAATGGCTCACACTGTTAAAATTCAAGAAGCACTTAAAAAACTTGATTTAATAGTAGTAGCTGAACCATTTGTAAATGAGGTTGCTGTTTTAGCAGATCGTCCTGATGGTATTTATATACTTCCTGCGACAACTCAGTTTGAAACAGAAGGCTATGTAACTGCAACTAACCGCTCAATGCAATGGAGAAGCCAAGTTATTAAGCCTATTTATGAAAGCAAAGAAGATCATGAAATTATGTTTATGTTTGCTAAGAAATTTGGTTTTTATACAGAATATACTCGTGGTATGAAACTAGAGCTTCAAGACCATAAGTTAGTTCAAGTAATCCCAGACGATCAAGATGCTAAATGGCCTGATGATGCAACAAGAGAGATGAGTAACGGACTTTTGTCAATAGGTCTTCGTGGAATTAGCGCAGAAAGACTAAGAAAACATCAAGCAAACTGGGCTAACTTTGACCCTAATACGCTAGAAGGATTAGGTGGCGAAGTAAAAGGTGAATATTACGGACTTCCATGGCCTGTATGGGATAAACAACACCCAGGAACTCCAATTTTATGGAACCCAAATGTGCCTTATGAAAGAGGTGGAATGGGCTTTAGAAATAGATTTGGACTTGAGCATAATGGCGTTAGTCAATTAGCAGATAGTAACTTTACTCCTGTTGGTTCTAAAGTTAAGGGAGGTTTCCCACAAATTGATAAAAATAATATAGAAAAAGTTTTCGGAATCAAATTAAGCGATAAAGAAAAAGAATTAATGGGTGGCTCATGGAGTACTGATATTTCAGGAATTATCCTAGAAAAATGCCGTGAGAAAAGTGCTTGTTGTTTAGGTAATGCAAGAGCTAGAACAATAGTTTGGGAATTTAGCGACCCAATTCCAAAACACAGAGAGCCAATTCACTCACCAAGATGGGATTTAGTTCAAAAATATCCTAGCTTTGATGATCAAACAACTCCAAATTTCCGTGTTACTACAATGTATAAGAGCGAGCAACAAAGACAAGACTGGAGCAAGGACTTCCCTGTTATTATTAGCTCAATGCGTTTAGTGAATTTAAGTGGTGCTGGTATGCTTGAAAGAACAAGTAAATACCTAGCTGATATTACACCTGAAATGTTTGCTAATGTGCATCCTGAACTTGCTATGAAGCATAATATTGGTGATGGTGAAATGATGTGGATACATTCTCCACAAGGCACTAAGATTAAAGTAAAATGCGTGCATAATAGAAGCGTAACTCCTGATAGAATATGCTTACCTTATAACTTCTCGGGTGTTTTACAAGGTGTGGATTTAAGCCATAACTATCCAGAAGGAACAAAGCCTTATGCAATAGGCGAAATGTCAAACACAGTAACAAACTACGGGTTTGACCCAAATACGCAAATTAGCGAATACAACGCTGGACTTTGCAGAATTGAGAGGGCTTAATAAATGGCTAGAATGAAGTTTTTTGTAGATAAAAATCGCTGTATTGGTTGTTTTGCTTGTCAAGTTGCATGTTCAAGCGGACACGAAGTTCCTGTTGGAATTAAAAGAAGAAAGGTAATTACCCTAAATGACGGAATTGAAGGCAAAGAAGTATCAATGACTATTGCTTGCCAGCACTGCACAGATGCACCTTGCGCGCAAGTTTGTCCGGTTAAATGCTTTTATATCCGTGAAGATGGTATTGTATTACATGATAAAAAAGTATGTATAGGCTGTGGATACTGCTTATACGCTTGTCCATTTGGCGCACCACAATTTCCAAGAGATGGTGCATTTGGAATTAAAGGCGAAATGGATAAATGTACGATGTGTGCTGGTGGTCCTGAAGAAACTAACAGCGAAGCTGAAAGAGAGCTTTATGGACAAAACCGCATAAGCGAAGGAAGAGTGCCAATTTGTGCTGCTGTATGTGCTACAAACGCACTTTTAGTTGGAGATGAGAGTGAAGTTTCTAACGTTTATAGAAAGCGTGTTTTAACTAAAAACGCAAATATAAACCTAAGCAATATGTTTATTTAAACTTTAGCCCCTTTTTTGGGGGCTAATTCCTATTTCAAATTCTTTTATATTTATGAAGGAATACAATGAATGAATTACAAGAATTTATAAAAACTTTTAAAAGCGTAAATATCTCAAGTCTTAGTATTGATAATAAAGTTCTTTGCTCTTATGCTCCAATAATTTTTAAAAACAATGAAATGTTTATTTTCATAAGCGAAGTTGCAAAACATTTTGCAAATATTAAAAATAACCCTAACAATGTAGAAATAATGTTCTTAGAAGATGAATGCAAAGCTGCAAGCATATTTGCTAGAAAAAGACTAAGCTATCAAGTTAATGCAACGATAGTTGATGATAGAAAAGAAGAATTATTTGAAGTATTAAAAGAAGTTCATGGAAATGAAGTAGAAGTGTTTAAAACCATGTTAGATTTTCATTTTATAAAGCTTGAAATTAAAAGCGGAAGATTTGTAAAAGGCTTTGGCAAAGCTTATGATATTGATACTTTCAATAATTTAAGTCTAGTAAATACCCCTCATAAAACAGCAAAAAATTAAAAGAATTTGAAATAGGAATTAGCTTTTAAGCATAAAGTTTAATTGTGCTTAAAAGCAATATAATGGCTTTTTAACTTTTACAACTAGCACCTTCTTTAAATACTGCACCATAATCATTTTTTGAATCGGGTTTAATCAAATCTAAATTCTTTTGTATTTCTAAGCTCTCATCCATTTGCCAAGCATTCCAGCCACCATCATAGATATAAATATTTTCCCAACCATCAAGTAAAGCCATAAACCAAGCAACACTAGCTCTCCAGCCAGTGCCACAATAAAAGGCTAAATTATCATTTTTATTAATGCCTTGACCTTGCCATAATTCATATATTTCATAAGGATTTCTAAGCGTTCCATCAGGGTCATAATAATCAGCTACATTAGATGAATTTGTCCCTGCAAATCCCCAAATAGCACCCTTTGGCTCACCGCTTTTTGGTATATAATCATAACCACTAATTTTGCCTATAAACTCATCCCAAGCCCTAACACTTACTAACTTTAAATCGCCTTTATAATTTTTAATATCATTTGGCATTGATATATTTATATTAGCATTTGCAGGAATTATTGCTTTAAAATCGCTTTCTTTATTAGGTATATTTGGAGTTTTTTCTATGCTAAATCCTGCTTCTTGCCAAGAATATAACCCACCATTTAAAAATCTAACATCCTTAACTCCAGCATATTTTAGTGCAAAAAATACTCTTAGAGCTGCCATTTGATTTTTAGAATATAAAATTATGGTTTTTTCACTCGTAATTCCTAAACTTAAAAGATTTTTTTCTAAAGTTTTCGCATCACTTAAATTCCAAACAGGAGCATTTTCTATTAAATCGGTATTAAAATGATAAGCACCTTTTATGTGCTCGCTATATTCATCGCTATTTTCTCCCCAACTAACCTCAAAAACCATAAAATCTTTACCATTAAAGCTTTCAACTTTTTTGCCTTGCATTAAATCGTTTAGCCATTTAGGATAGATTGCTAAATGATAATTTTTAAGTTTTACTAATTCATTATTATTTGCATAGTCTGTAAAATCAGCATAAATCTCACCATTGTATCCACGAGCTAAAAACTCCGAGCTAACTTTTTTTATCTCATCTAAATTAGAGCCATAAAATACGAGCTTTTTATCTTTTGTAATGCCTTTAGCCTTAAAATATTCTTCAAATTTTTTATTTTCAATAAAATCCATTGATAAAGCACTAATATTTAAAGCCCCTTTAATATGACCGCCATTTTTTGCCCCATCTTCGCTAAAACCATTATAATAACTATCAATTCTTGTATCAATTATCAAATAATCATTATTTAATCTAGCCTTAAATTCATCGGTATTTAGCAATTTAACATCATCAGCATTAAAACAAGCACTAAAAATAAGTGCAAACAATAAAATCAATTTTTTCACGATACTCTCCTTAAAATAATCAAAAATCCAAAAAGCATAAAAGGTAAAAATATAAAGGCTTGAAAGCTAAAATAAGCACTAGCGATTAAAATATTTGCCACATTACAACCACTCGCAAGAGAAGCTCCTAAAGCCATTAAAAAGCCTCCAATTACACTAAAATATCCTTGTTTTAGGGATACGCCTTTAAGCGAAAATGATTTTAAATTAGCAAAAATTGCTCCCAAAATACAGCCAAATAAAAAATACACTCCAGAATCTAAATATCTATATTGATTGGTTACTAGATATAAAATCATATTTTTACTAGGCACAGATAAAGTAAAACTAAAGCCTATTATTTTCCACATTAAAAGGCTTAAAATCGCTAAAACTATTGCAAGAATGCTAATTTTTTTGGCTTTATAAATAAAATATATGCTTAAAATTCCAAGCAAAGCAACTAAAATAAAAGGAGAAATATTTAAATAAGTATGAATATTTGTAAGTTCGTTTTTAGTAAAAACATCTATGTATTTTTTAAATACTCCATTAAACAAAGCCATACTAAAAGCAAAAGAAAAAGCCGTGATTAAATAAGAGCTATTATTAATAATTCTAGTAAAACTTCCACTAACACAAGCCTTACTAAAGGCCATTCCAACGCCAAATATAAAGCTACCTATAATAGTAGCAAGTATTGAGAATTTAAACTCAGGTATGGTAATTAATCTAAAATGCTCTAATGTAAAAAGACCCAAAGATTGTAAAAATACGCATAAACTTAAAGCACTAACAAACGAAAAATCTTTAAAATAAAAAAGATTTCTAAACCCAGAAAAAAAGCAAAATTTAAAATTTGCTAATAAAAATCCAAAAATAATTCCAAAAATAAGTGTATTCATTACCTAATGACTTTCTTTTAATTTTGTGCGATTTTAATCAATAATTGTAATTTGTAATTCCTATTTCAAATTCTTTAAAAAATATTAATTTTTTCCAAAACTTACCGATATAAATAAAAAGGGGTAAAAATGCAAATTAATTCTATAAATCAAACATCAATAAACAATCTAAACTCTAAAGCAAATCAAAATAATTTAAAAGAACAAATCGCAAAGATTTTAAAAGATGCTCCACAAGATGAGTGGGGCACTTATGATCCTAATGCCGTGCTTAGTAAAATAGGAGCTTACGAAAAAGGTAGCAAGATTTATGAAGCCTTAGAAAACGAAATGTTAAAAGGAATAATTACTTACCAAAAAGATCCAAACGAAGAAATATTAAGCACAAAAGATTCGCTTACAATAGATAGTAGTGATCCTGCTTGAGTTGTAGCACTAAAGCTAGAAGTTCAACCTTTGTTTAAATTTGAAAACAATTCAATATACCAAAGAGCTTTTTATCAAAATAACGATGATTCAAAAGAGCTTTTAGAATTTTTAAAAGAAAATCCCATAGACAAACTATCTCTAAGTGATAAAAAATTTAAAAAATCTTTTGAAGATAATGACAATAGATTAGAAATGTTATTTGCAAATGAAGAAATCAGCATAGAAGACTTTAAAAAAGAATATTTGAAACTAAAAGCTATTTATGATGAAAATAAATTAAAAGAAGAACAACCCGAAGATAAAAAACCATTCAAACCCATAGAAGTAAAAGACATTGATGTACGTGAGAGCATGAAAGATATTTTAAGCAAACTTGATATTCGTAATATCAAAGATGAAAGAGATTTATTAGCTTTATTTTTAGCTTATAAAAATGGTGAGAATTTATATGATAAAAGGGTTTAAATTCCTATTTCAAATTCCACAAAATTTTAAAAGAATTTGAAATAGGAATTAAGTTAGGGGCATTTAGCCCCTATTTATTAGTCGTTTTTGCGAATTTGAAGTTTTGCTCTTGAATAAAGACCTGTTCCAACAGGAATCATTCTACCTAAAACAACGTTTTCTTTTAAGTCTTCTAGGTAATCAATCTTACCAGTTACGCTAGCTTCTGTTAGAACTTTAGTAGTTTCTTGGAACGACGCAGCTGAAATAATACTATCACTACTTACTGATGCACGAGTAACACCCGTTAGTTTTGGCTCAGCTATCGCAGGTTGTCCGCCAAACTTCATAACAGCTTCGTTTTCTTCTGCAAATCTACGCTTACTTACAACATCACCTACTATAAACTTAGTATCGCCACTATCAATAATGGTTACTTGTCTTAGCATTTGCGAAATAATAATTTCAATATGTTTATCAGAAATTGCAACACCTTGACCGCTATAAACTTGTTGAATTTCGCTAATTAAATAATGGTGTAATGCTTTTTCGCCTAATATTCTTAAAATATCATTACTTGTAATTGTTCCATCAGTTAAACGCTCACCCGCATGAACCATTTCGCCATCTCTTACTTGAATTTGGCTGTGTCTATCAATAGTATGCTCAACTAAACTTCCATCAGCACCTTCAATAGTAATAATTTGTCTCATACGGCTAGCTTGTCCTAATCTTACAATACCATCTATTTCAGCTAAAGTAGCAGGGTTTTTAACCTTTCTTACTTCAAATAATTCAGTTACCCTTGGAAGACCTCCGGTAATGTCTTTTGACTTAGTTGCTGCTTTTGGTGTCTTAGCTAAAATTTGAGCTACTTTTACCTTTTGATTATCATTTACATAAATAACGGTTTTTGACTCTAATTGATATCTTATTGTACTTCCATCATCTTTTGTAATGATAATAGCTGGTTTCATACTAGCTGGTAAATATTCATTAACAACTAAAGAGCTGTTTCCTGTTAATTCATCAGTTTGCTCTTCAACGCTAAATCCTGGTTCAATATCAACAAAGCTAACAACACCATCGCTTTCTGCAATTATAGGGTTGTTATATGGGTCCCACTCAGCAATTATATGACTTTCTTTGCTTGCGTCTGTTACTATCAAATCATTTGCATTTTTTACTATTTCATTACTTGCAAACTCAATTTTTGACTTTCTTGGAACATAATGGCGAATTGCTTCTCTATCATTTCCGTCTGAAATAATTACAAATAAGCCTTTTTCATTTACAATATGACCTTTTTTAAGCTCAATTTTTTCTAAGCCATCGCTCTTTTGGATAAAGTAATTAATCTTACCTGTTGCGTTTGCTCTAATATCTTGAGCTATTGGCGCTCCATCTTCAATTTTAAGCTCTGATGCATAAGGAATACGTCTTGGAATATTGTAATCTTCCTTAATTACTTCAACGATACTTTCGTTTTCAACTACTTTATCGCCTTCTTTATATGGTAAGTATAATTTACCTAGTAAGTTTCCACTAACTCCAGCTAATTCATTAACCTTAGCAACATCGTGCTTTCTTAGGATGTATTTTTGCTCTTTTTTACCTGATTTTACAACGATTGTTATATCATCGTGAGAGTTGATATAAGAAACTACTCCATCAAAAGGTGCTTTAATCTTTGGCTCAACTAAAAGTATGTTTGCATTTCTTCTATTTGCAATAATTTTCTTACCTTCATTGTTTGTATAAGTTTGAACATTGTAAAATCTTATGAAACCTTCTTTTTTAACTTCTACTTGTCTGTCTTGCATATCAGTTGTAGCAGTTCCCCCACTATGGAAAGTTCTAAGTGTTAGCTGAGTTCCTGGCTCACCGATTGATTGAGCTGAAATAATACCAACAGCTTCACCAGTTTTTACTAGCTTACTTTCTGCAAGGCTAATTCCATAACATTTAGCGCAAATTCCTTTTTTAGCTTTACAAGTAATTGGAGTTCTAATAGTAACTGATTTAATATTGCTTTGAACGATACTTTTTGCTTTTACTTCATCAATTAAAGTGCCTTCATTAAATAATACTTCATTGCTAATTGGATCAATTACATCATCAGCTAAAACTCTTCCGATAATTCTATCGTGTAGGTTTTCAACCACAACACCATCTGCTGTAATTTCACTAACTTCAATACCTTCATGAGTTCCACAATCATGCATTGTAATCTTAACATTTTGAGCAACATCTATTAGCTTTCTTGTTAAGTGTCCAGCACTTGCAGTCTTAAGCGCTGTATCTGCAAGACCTTTTCTAGCTCCGTGAGTTGAAATAAAGTACTCAAGAACGTTTAGACCTTCTCTAAAGTTTGAAGTAATAGGAGTTTCAATAATTGAACCATCAGGTTTAGCCATAAGACCACGCATTGCTGCAAGCTGTGAAATTTGAGCAGTTGAACCCCTTGCACCTGAGTCAGCCATCATATAAATTGAGTTAAACCCTGCTTTATCATTTTTCATTAGGTTAATCATATTCTTTGATAGCTCATTATTTGTATTTTTCCAAATATCAATAATTTTATTATAGCGTTCGCTAGCTGTAATTAGACCTTGGTTAAATGAGTTTTGAATTTCTCTTACTTTTGCTTTTGCATTTTCAATATTATCACTCTTTTCTTCTGGAACAATAATATCAGCAATAGAAATTGAAATACCTGCTTTTGTAGCATACTCAAATCCTAAATTCTTAAGATTATCAAGGAAACTTGCGCTAATTTCTAAGCCACCATTTTTATAAACATAATCAACTAATGCGCCTATATCTTTTTTCTTTAAAACCTTATTCCATAATTCTTCAGGAACAAAATCAGGTAAAATTGATTTAATAATTAAACGACCTGCTGTAGTCTTAATGCTTTTGCCATTTACAACTGATTTAATACTTGCGTGAATATCAAGTGAGCCTGTTTGCATTGCCATTAATACTTCATCAACACCTGTGCAAATCTTATTAGCGCCTTTTGCATCAGCTTTTTCAAGCGATAGATAATAAATACCTAAAACCATATCTTGTGATGGAACTGTAATAGCTTTACCACTCGCTGGTAATAAAATATTCATTGAGCTAAGCATTAATATCTTACATTCTGCTATTGCTTCTTGACTTAATGGAACATGCACAGCCATTTGGTCACCATCAAAGTCAGCGTTAAATGCAGCACAAACTAAAGGATGAAGTTGAATTGCTTTACCTTCAACTAACACTGGATGGAAAGCTTGAATTGAAAGCTTGTGTAGTGTTGGTGCACGGTTAAGCATTACAGGATGATCTTTTACAACTTCTTCAAGACATTCCCAAACCTCATTGGTCTTTTCGCCTATCATTTTATGAGCTTGTTTAACAGTGGTTGCATAGCCTTTTTCTTCAAGCTTAGCTAATAAATGTGGCTTGAATAATTCTAAAGCCATTTGCTTTGGCAATCCACATTGATCCATTCTAAGTTTTGGACCAACAACAATTACGCTACGACCTGAGAAGTCAACACGCTTTCCAAGTAGGTTTTGTCTAAAACGCCCTTGCTTACCTTTAATAATTTCAGTAAGTGATTTAAGCGTTCTTTTGTTTGCACCTTTTGCAGCACCTGTTTGCTTTCTAGCGTTATCAAATAAAGAATCAACTGCTTCTTGAAGCATTCTTTTTTCGTTTCTTATAATAATTTCAGGCGCATCAAGCTCAATTAATCTTTTTAAACGAGAGTTTCTATTAATTACACGGCGATACAAATCATTCACATCAGAAACAGCAAATTTTCCGCCATCAAGTGAAACTAATGGGCGTAAATCAGGTGGTAAAACAGGTAAGCATGTAATCATCATCCACTCAGGGCGATTTCCTTCTCCACTTTGAGAACTAGCTAAAAAGCTTTCTACAATTTTTAATTTTTTTACAATTGCAGGTTTTTTTGATTTTGGAGCTAATTCGCAAGCTTCTTTAAGCTCTCTTACCATATCAACTAAATCAAGTTCAGCTAATAAGTCATGAATTACTTCTCCACCCATTCTAGCTTTAAAGCCTGTATCTTCATATCTTTCATTTAGTACTTGGAATTGTTCTTCGCTAATTACGCTATATTTTGAAACTTTTTTATTATCATCATAAGTTGCTGTATGAGCATCTCCAACTGCTTCAACAATATAAGCTTCATAGTATAAAACACGGCTTAAATCTTTTGTTGAAATATCAAGTAATGTTGAAATTCTTGCAGGAATTGCATTTGAATACCAAGTATGAGCTACTGGAGTAACTAACTCAATATGACCCATTCTTGTTCTTCTTACTTTACTTGTAGTTACTTCAACACCACATTTTTCACATTTAACGCCTTTAAAACGCATTTTCTTATATTTACCACAAAGGCATTCGTAATCTCTAATAGGTCCAAAAATCTTAGCACAAAATAAGCCATCTCTTTCTGGCTTAAGTGTGCGATAATTGATAGTTTCTGGTTTTTTTACTTCACCAAAAGACCATGAACGAATAGCCTCAGGGCTTGCTATTTTAAACCCTATGGCATCAAATTGACTTGGTTTTTCTTCTTCATTAAGTTGGATTTTTTTATATTTTTTATTCATTATCATTATCCTCTTTATAAATCTCAACATCTAAAGCTAATGATTTTAGCTCGTTTGTAAGAACAAAAAATGTTTCAGGAATTCCAGCTGAAGTTACATTTTCACCTTTTGCTAATGCCTTATATGCTGCAAATCTTCCATCAATATCATCTGATTTTATAGTTAGCATTTCTCTTAGAGTATGAGCAGCTCCATAAGCTTCAAGAGCCCAAACTTCCATTTCTCCAAATCTTTGACCTCCAAATAGTGCTTTACCGCCAACTGGTTGTTGTGTTACTAAACTATATGGACCTGTACTTCTTGCGTGAACTTTTTCATCTACTAAGTGGTGAAGTTTAAGCATATACATAACACCAACATTTACACGCTCTTTCATCTTCTCGCCTGTGCGGCCATCGTATAATTCACTTTTGCCATCCATATCAATTTTAGCCATTTCAAATAGCTTTTTAAACTCTGCTGCTGTAACACCTTCAAAAACAGGAGCACCAAATTTAACACCCTTACTCCAATCTCTTGCATGGCGAATAAATTCTTCATCACTCATATCTTTTAGATATACCTTAGCATCCATAAGTCTTGAAATATCACAAATATCAATCATTTTTTGGCGTAATTCTTTTATAAAATCAGCTCTTTTTGCATCAAAAATTTCTTGAATTTGCTCTCCCAATCTAAGACCTACTAAACCTAAATGGCTCTCTAAAATTTGACCTATATTCATACGACTTGGAACACCTAGTGGGTTTAGAACAATATCAACAGGTCTTCCATCAGGTAAATATGGCATATCAACTTCAGGAACTATGCAAGAAACAATACCTTTGTTTCCGTGGCGACCTGCCATTTTATCCCCTACTTTTAATTTACGCTTAGTAGCAATATAAACTTTAACAAGTTTTACAATACCATTTTGTAAAATATCATCTTTTTCTAATATTTCTAGCTTTTCATCATGCTCTTGTTTTAAATTTTTCTTTTCATTTTGGAAATGATTTTTTAAATTCTCATAATATGATTGAACATCTTTTGGATAAGCTTTAATAATACTTCCTATTGCAAAACGATTTAAATTAGATAAATCTTCTTCTTTTACAATATCTCCTTTTTTATAAGAAGTTCCACCAATGGTTTCAGCTTTTTCTAAAGGAGTTTCTTTTAATAGCTTAGCAATTTTTAAATTTTCTTCTCTATCCATCATTAACAGTCTATCATGATAGTCTTTTTCTAATACTAAGCGTTCTGCATCTTGAGCTGCTTTTGCACGCGCATCTTTTTCGTGTCCTTTTTTAGTAAATACTTTTACATCAATTACAACACCTTCAACGCTAGCTCCAGCATATAAAGATTTATTTACAACATGACCTGCTTTCTCACCAAAAATAGCTCTTAATAATCTTTCTTCAGGAGTTGGTTTAACCTCGCCTTTAGGAGAAACTTTACCAACTAAAATCATTCCTGGCTTAATATGTGTTCCTATTCTTACAATTCCACTTTCATCAAGGTGAGCAACATCTTCATCTTTTACATTTGGAATATCACGAGTTATTTCTTCTACGCCATCTTTTAATTCACGAGCTTCTATTTCTTTTTCATAAACATGAACGCTAGTAAATGCATCTTCACGGATCATTTTTTCGCTCATTACAATAGCATCCTCGTAGTTATAACCATTCCAAGGCATAAATGCGATTAAAGCATTCTTACCGATAGCAAGTTCACCTTGATCCATAGATGGACCATCTGCAATTACTTGTCCTTCTTTTACTAAATCACCTTTTCTTACAATAGGCTTTTGTGAAAATGTTGTATTTTGGTTAGTTCTTAGATTTTTTTCTAACTTGTAATGGTCAATATATAAACCATTTTCATCTTCTCCAAGAATGAAAATATTATTACTATCAACCTTTTCTACTTTACCTGCTCTTTTTGCCTTTATAGCTTCCCAAGCATCTCTTGCAACTACTCTTTCCATACCTGTTCCAACTATTGGAGCTGTTGCTGTTAATAAAGGAACTGCTTGGCGTTGCATGTTTGAACCCATTAGAGCACGGTTAGCATCGTTATGCTCTAAGAAAGGAATTAAAGAAGCTGCAAGTCCAACAATAGCTCCTGAAGTAAGGTCTATAAGTCCTATATCTTCACGCTTTGCTAATATTGTTTCTCCGTCAATTCTTGCTTCAAGCAAGTCATCTACAATATTGCCTTTTTCATCTACTTTTGTTGAAGCTGGAGCAATACAAATTCCTTCTTCTTGAGTTGCCGTTAAATATACAATTTCATCACTAACTTTTCCATCTACAACTTTTCTATAAGGCGCTTCAACAAAGCCTAAATCATTTACTTTTGCATAAGTAGAAAGTGAGTTAATAAGACCGATATTTTGTCCTTCTGGTGTTTCAACAGGGCAAATTCTTCCATAATGAGTTGTATGAACGTCACGAGCCTCAAAACTTGCTCTTTCTTTTACTAAACCACCTTCTCCAAGTGCTGATAATCTTCTTTTATGAGTAACTTCACTTAATGGGTTAGTTTGATCCATAAATTGTGATAATTGACCACCTGTAAAGAAATCAAGTAAAGTTGAAGTAATCATTTTTGAATTAACTAAATCACTTGGCATTAACTCTTCAATAGGAGTTGTAATAGAACTTAACTTATCTTTAATACCTTTTTGAATTTTAGCAAAACCTATGTGAAGCTCATTTGTTAAAAGCTCCCCAATAGCTCTTATTCTTCTATTTCCTAAATGGTCTCTATCATCTAAATATCCACGACCTGATTTTATTCTGTAAAGATATTGAATAGTTTTTACTATATCTTCTCTTGTTAAAACTGTAACATACTCAGGAACATCAAGACCTAATTTATGGTTCATTTTCATACGACCAACTCTTGTGATATCGTATCTTTCAGGGTTAAATAACATGTCTAAAATATATGTTTTAGCAGCATCTAAAACAACAGGATCACCGGGTCTTAATACTCTAAATATTTTTGCAATTGCAAATTCTTCTTCAGTTTCATAATTTTCAGAACGCTTAAATGATTTAAACATATCCAAATCATTTTGAAGAGTTTTTAACATTGAATCATCTACGCCAGACCCAACATCATTTGCTATTTTAAAATCACTGCCATTATGAACAAGTGCTATTAATTTATCTTCATCAAGCATTGTTAAAGTATCAAACAATAACTCGCCTGTATTTTTATCATAAACAGGTTCAGCTAATTGACGATTTGCTAATATATCAACAGGATATTCAATTAATTTTAATCCTGAATCTTCTAATTCTTTAATTTTCTTTTTAGTTAATTTTTTACCTGCTTCGTGAACTACTTCACCTTTTTCATTTACTAAATCAAATTCTACTCTATCACCTAATGAATTAACATCAAATTTTGTATAAAACTTATGCTTTTTAAGTGTAATTGTTTGGATAGGATAGAATAATTGAATTATATCTTCTTTGCTATAGCCTAAAACTCTTAAAAGTAAAGTAGCTTGGAATTTTCTTCTTTTATTAATTCTTGCATATAAAATATTTTTTGAATCAAATTCAAAATAAATCCAAGCACCTCTATCAGGTATAATTTGGCTAGAATATAAAAGCTTATTGCCTTCTTCACTCTCTTTGAAAATAACACCTGGACTTCTATGAAGTTGATTTACAACTACTCTTTCAACCCCATTGATAACGAAAGAAACTCTATCGGTCATTAAAGGAATATCACGAATAGTAATATCTTGTTCTTTAATATCTTTTATACCGATTTTTTCTCCAGTCTTTTCGTCTCTATCATATAGCGTTAAACGTATTTTTGCGCGTAAATTCGCTGCATATGTAAGACCTCTTTCCATACATTCTCTAACTGTATATTTTGGTTTTACAAATTCACAAGATACGTAATCTAAACTTAATCTATTTTGAGAGTCACTAACAGGAAAGAAAGATTTGAAAACTTTTTCTATACCACTTTCTCTGTTTTCATTACCAATATTTAAAAAATAATCAAAGCTTTTTTGCTGTAATTGTAATAGATTTGGAATCTCAATTTGTTGTGGAACGTTTGAAAAATCCACCCTTAATCTGTTTCCTGAATGTAAGCTATTTAACATATATGTACCTCTTGGTAAGTTTTGAAAGAATAGTTTTGTTGTTAAAACAACACAATATTAAAAAAGCCCTATAAAATAGGGCTAAAAAATTATTTAAGTTCAACCTTAGCGCCAGCTTCTTCAAGTTGCTTTTTCGCTTCTTCTGCGTCTGCTTTACTAACACCTTCTTTAAGTGTTGATGGAGTTCCTTCAACAGCATCTTTAGCTTCTTTTAGGCCTAAACCTGTTAATGCGCGAACTACTTTAATTACGTTAATTTTGTTTGCACCTGAATCAACTAATACTACGTTAAATTCAGTTTTTTCTTCTTCTGCAGCAGCTGCAGCACCACCAACAGCACCTGCAACCATCACAGGAGCTGCACTAACACCAAATTTTTCTTCAAATTCTTTAACTAATTCTGATAGTTCAAGAACACTTAGGTTTGAAATATATTCTAATACATCTTGTTTTGTAATTGCCATTTTTTATCCTTTATATAATTATTCTTTTTCTTTTTTTTCTTTAAGAGCATTTAATCCGATTGTAAAATTTTGAATCGGAGCATTCCAAACTTGCAATAACATAGCAAGTAGTTCTTCACGTGATGGCATTTTAGATAATGCAATAATTTTATTAGCATCAGCAACTTCACCATCAATGTGGCCAAATTTAACTTCAAAAGCATTATTTTTTTCTGCAAATTTTGCAGCAACTTTAGTAACTGCTAAAGCATCTGCACCCCAAAGATATATATTAGTATCTTTAAGAGTTAAACCTGTTTTACCTGCTTTATCTAATGCAATATTAGCTAAAGTATTTTTAATTACTTCAACTTTTACATCAGCAGTTCTTGCAGAATCACGTAATACTTCTAATTGCTTAGTAATAATTCCTTTATAGTTACAAACTACAACAGCATTATTGGCAGCAAATTCATCAGAAAGTCTAGCTATTAATTCTTCTTTTTGGTTTCTTGTCATCTTTTCTCCTTTCCGATTTATGATTTAAGCAGAGAGACAAAAGTCAATTAAGTAAAACACCTCGGCTGTCACAAATCAAATTTTTATCTTAACTTTCATAAAAAACTAAAATAAAAATTCATAAAAAAACAATAAGCCGTATTTGTAACATAAATTTATTACAAAACGGCTATAAACTAAAAAAATTATTTTAAATCTAGTAATTCTTGAGTTTCTAATTTTAAACCTGGACTCATTGTTAAAGATATAGTTGCACTCTTAATATATCTACCTTTTGCTGTTGCTGGTTTATGCTTATTAATAGCTTTTACAAAAGCACTTATGTTGTTTAATAATTTTTCTTCTGAAAAACTAACTTTTCCTAAACCTGCATGAATATTTCCTTGCTTATCAACACGAAAATTAACTTGTCCTGATTTAGCATTATTTACAGCTTGTGCAATATCCATAGTAACTGTTCCTGTTTTAGGGTTTGGCATTAAACCTTTTGGTCCTAAAATACGACCAACCTTACCTACAAGACCCATTAAATTTGGTGTAGCTATTAAAACATCAAAATTGATATTACCTTTTTGAATTTCCTCAACTAAATCATCATCACCTACAATATCAGCACCAGCTTTTTTAGCTTCATCAGCTTTAATATCTTTAGCGATTACTGCTACGCGAACTTTCTTACCAGTTCCTTCAGGTAATACAACTGAACCTCTAACCATTTGATCAGCATGTCTTGGATCAACATTTAATTTCATAGCTATTTCAACAGTCTCATCAAATTTTGCAGATGAAAGAGTTTTGATAGTCTTAATACCTTCGTTTAATGAATATTCTTTTGTTAAATCAACTTTTTTTAATAATTCTTGAATTCTTTTTGCTTTTTTTGCCATATTAATTTCTCCGCATTTTTTAAAGTGCTTCCGCCTTAACCCGGCGGTTGGGTTTTAATTAATCTACTACTTCAACACCCATAGATCTAGCAGAACCTGCGATAATTTTAGCAGCTTGCTCACGATCTTTAGTATTTAAATCAGCAATTTTTCTATCTACAATCTCTAAAATTTGAGCTCTTGTTAATTTACCAACTTTATTTTTTAAAGGATTATCAGTTCCTTTAGAAATTCCTGCAGCTTTTTTAATTAAATCTGTTGCAGGTGGTTGTTTTGTAATAAATGTAAAACTCTTATCAGCATATACAGTGATAACAACAGGAATATTATAACCTGCCATATCTTTTGTGCGCTCATTGAAAGCTTTACAAAATTCCATAATATTAACACCTTGCTGTCCTAAAGCAGGTCCTACCGGTGGTGATGGATTTGCCTTTGTTGCAGCTATTTGTAATTTGATTTCCCCAACAACTTTCTTAGCCATAATGACTCCTTATTTAAATAATTTTCTCAACTTGTGAATATAGAATCTCAACTGGAGTACTTCTACCAAATATAGAAACATTTAGCTTCAAAGTACCTCTTACCATATCGTATTCTTCTACTATGCCTGTAAAATTCGCAAATGAACCTTCTATGATTCTTACACTCTCTCCATTTTCAAAATAAATTTTTGGTCTTGGAGCTTTTCTATTATTAGCTTTTTCTAAAATTAAATTAACATCCTTTTCGCTTAAAGGAGTTGGTTTTTTAGACTCACCAATAAATCTACCTACTTTAGGTAACTTTTGAATTTTATGCCATAGTTCGATATCCAAATCTATGTTTGCAAAAACATAACTTGAATATAAACATTTTGCTGTAATTTTTTGTTTTCCATTCTTTCCTGTTTCAATAACATCCTCAGTAGGAACTAAAACTTCTTTAAGTCTATCAGAAATACCATTTTCATAACATAATTTCTCAATAGCTCTTTTTACAGCCATTTCGCTTCCCGCGTAAGTCTGAATTGCATACCATTTAAAATTCATCTAACGCCCTTATAAAATACTCTTTAATGAAAAAGACATAATAAAATCAACAAAAGCTAAAAATAATGATATAACAGTTACAACTACTGCAACAGTTATAAAAGCATTCTTCACTTGACTTTTAGTTGGAAAAAATACCTTAGCTAATTCAGCTTTTGACAACTTAAAATAATTTATTAATTTTTCCATTTTAAAACCTTTAATTGGCAGGGCAAGAGGGATTCGAACCCCCAACCATCGGATTTGGAATCCGGCGCTCTACCGTTGGAGCTATTGCCCTAAAATTAACTCTTTAATTTAACTTCTTTATGAACTGTATGTTTTCTTAATCTTGGACAATACTTTTTAAGCTCCAATTTTTCTGTTGTATTTTTTGAATTCTTAAAAGTGCTGTAATTGATATCACCTGTTTCTTCACATTTTAAACCAATTTTAATTCTCATAACATTTCCTTTTATTTTTATAGAGTAGGTTTAAAACCTACTCATCAAATTACTTAATAATTTTTGATACAACACCTGAACCAACTGTTCTACCACCTTCACGGATAGCAAAACGAGTACCTTCTTCAAGTGCTACTGGTTGAATTAGTGATACTGTAATTCTTACGTTATCACCAGGCATAACCATTTCTGTGCCTTCTGCTAATTGAATTGAACCAGTAACGTCTGTTGTTCTTACATAGAATTGTGGTCTATAGTTATTAAAGAATGGAGTATGTCTACCACCTTCTTCTTTAGTTAGAATATAAACTTCTGCTTCAAAATCTGTATGTGGAGTGATAGTTTTTGGCTTAGCAAGAACCATACCACGAATTACATCTTCTTTTTTAGTTCCACGTAGTAACACACCTACGTTGTCACCAGCTTCACCTTGCTCCATTTCTTTTCTAAACATTTCAACGCCAGTTACAGTTGTTGTTTGTGTATCTCTAATACCAACGATTTCAATAGTATCACCAACTTTAACAACACCTTTTTCAATACGTCCTGTTACAACTGTACCACGACCTGAAATTGAGAATACGTCTTCAATTGGCATTAAGAAATCTTTATCTGTATCACGAACTGGAGTTGGGATATAAGCATCTACTTGAGCCATTAATTCTATAATTTTTGCTGACCATTCACCATCTTTACCAGCTTTTGCTTCTTCTAAAGCTTGTAATGCAGAACCTGCAACGATTGGTGTATCATCACCTGGGAAATCATATGAACTTAATAATTCTCTAATTTCCATTTCAACTAGTTCTAATAATTCAGCATCATCAACCATATCAGCTTTATTCATAAATACTACGATGTATGGAACACCAACTTGGCGTGATAATAGAATGTGCTCTCTAGTTTGTGGCATTGGGCCATCTGCTGCTGAAACAACAAGAATAGCGCCGTCCATTTGTGCAGCACCTGTAATCATATTTTTAACATAGTCTGCGTGACCTGGGCAGTCTACGTGAGCATAGTGACGATTTTCTGTCTCATACTCAATATGAGAAGTAGCGATTGTAATACCTCTTTCTTTTTCTTCTGGAGCATTATCAATATTATCATAATCTTTAAGCTCAGCAAGACCTCTTCTTGATAAAACAGCTGAAATAGCAGCAGTTAAAGTAGTTTTACCGTGGTCAACGTGACCGATAGTTCCGATATTCACGTGTGGTTTATTACGTGAGAATTTTTCCTTTGCCATAATACTTCCTCCGTATTAATAAAATTAATTACTAATCTAAAATTATTACCTTTTTGAATAAATGGAGCTCATAGTGGGACTTGAACCCACGACCTCTCCCTTACCAAGGGAGTGCTCTACCTCTGAGCCATACGAGCGCTCAGAAAAATTATAATTTTAGACAACAAAAACTAAAAACATCATAAAAACTTATTTTGGAAAAACTTGCGAAGCGATAAAAATACAGCTCCCAGTTTTTACAAAAAAGTTGGAGCGGGAAACGAGACTCGAACTCGCGACCCTCAGCTTGGAAGGCTGATGCTCTAGCCAACTGAGCTATTCCCGCATCATAGTGGTGGTGAGTCGTGGATTCGAACCACGGAAGGCAAAGCCAGCAGATTTACAGTCTGCCCTCGTTGGCCACTTGAGTAACTCACCTTAATAAAAACCTTTTTTGTTCTGGTCAAACACTGCTAAAAATAAAATGGAGCTGGTTAAGGGACTTGAACCCCCGACCTGCTGCTTACAAGGCAGCTGCTCTACCAACTGAGCTAAACCAGCAATTAAACTAAAAATGAAAGACGGCATTATATGTAAAAAATTTTCATTTGTCAAGAGTAAGTTATAATTTTTTTTAAAAAAAGGATAAAAATGTATATTTTATTTTCACCAAGCGAAGAAAAATTAAAAAGCGAAAACCATTGTAAAATAGAAGAAATAAAAGAATTTTTTCTTCATTTAAATATGAATAATTTTTTTATAAAATCTAGCTTTAGAAAAGAAATTATTGAAAAATATATTAATAATTTTGATAATTTAGAAGAGATTTTTGGAGTTAAAGATACAAAATCAATACTAAATAACTTTTCAAAAACACTTCATAAAGCTATTAATTTATATCAAGGTGTTAGTTATAAAGAATTAGATTATGAAAGCTTATCTAAAGATGCAAAAACTTATATTGACAATAATTTAATCATTTTTTCTAATCTTTTTGGACCTATTTTAGCAAGTGATAAAATACCATTTTATAAACTAAAGCAAGGCGTAAAATTAAATAAAATAAATCAAGCTAAAGAATATCTAAAAGATACAACAAGTGCTTTAGACGAAAAGATAAAAGAATTTGTAATAGACCTTAGAGCTGATATTTACAAAGATTATTACCGAATTCAAATTCCACATGCTACTTTTGTTTTTATGAAAAACAATAAGCAGTTATCTCATAGCTCAAAAGTCTATCGCGGCAGGGTTTTAAGGCTATTGGCACAAAATAATATTACTAATATTAAAGAATTATCTAATATGATTTTAGATAATTTTAATGTTATAAACATTGAAAATAAAGATACTCAAACAATTTTTTACATTGATATAAAGGATTAAAATGGGAAGTTTATATTTACTAGTAGTTCTAGCGATATTTTTATTAATTGTATTTTTAATTATCCAACACTTTAATTCAAGAATATTATTATTAAAACAAAAAATCACAGCACTAGATGAAAAAATAAACGATGCAATGAAATTAATAGAAAAAAATAGGCTATTAATTGAAGACAACAAAGAAAGCATAAAAGCTCAAAATAAAGCTACAAAGGAGGAATAATGGATTATTTACATTTACTTAAAACTCGTTTTGCTTGCAAAGAATTTAATAATGAAAAAGTTTCTCAAGCAAAAGTTCATACTATTTTAGAAGCTGGAGTGCTAAGCCCTAGCTCATTAGGACTTGAGCCTTGGACTTTTTATGTATTGCAAAGCCCAGAAAAAATTGAAAAATTAAAGCAATTTTGTAATTCTAAAAGACAATTTGAAACCTGCTCTTTTGCTGTGATTTTAGCTGCAAAAAATGATTTTAATCCACAAGGACAAGTGGTTCAAAAAGCATTAAGAAGAAGGGAAGATTTTGATAAAGTATATGAATTATATTCGCCATATTTAAAACGTCTAGAAACTAGAAACGCTCATGAATACGGAGCATTACAATGCTATATAGCAGCTACAAATATGGTAAATTGCGCTCATACTTTAGGCGTTGATTCTTGCATTATAGGTGGATACGACGAAGCACCAATTAATGAAGAATTTTTACCAAAAGATGAATTTTGCGCTTTGGTTTTAACTTTTGGTTATAGAGCAAACGGACAACCAAAACATAAAAAAATGAGATTTTCATTTAACGAAAAAGTAAAATTCATATAAATCTTACGAAATAGGAAAATTCAAATTCCTATTTCAAATTCTACAATTTTTTTAAGCATTTTAAATAGTTTTAAGCATAAATTAAGAATGGGGGGGGGTATTATCTCGTTTTTATTTTATTTTAAAAGGATTAAAAATGAATGCGACGATTTTATTCTCTTCAATTCAAGACAAGTTGCCTAAAAAAATAGGTAGATTTAGAAAATTTCTCATAAAAAATATAAAGTCATCAGAACCTATTATGAGTAATGAAGAATTATTAAAAAAACTAGAAAGTTTAAGCGAGACCGAGCTTAACGAAGTTGCTAAAATACTAAAAAAAGACAAGCTTGATAGTCCTGTTACTTGCTTTTGGCTTTATAATCTATTATTAGGTTGTTATGGTGTAGCTTGGTTTAGAATTAATATGTTTTCGGTAGGTTGTATGAAATTAATTTTATTAATAATAGCATTTAATCTCAAGGAAATAAATCCAGAGATATCGGGTATTTTAGATTTAGACAAATTCATTGCTTTTTGGTGCCTATTGGATTTATTTATAATAGGTGCAATTTTAAGAAATAAAAACTTAGAAAAGGTTAATAATATCATAGACTTAGTAAGGGCAAGAAATGCAAATTAAAAAGCCTTTTATTGATAGTAAAAACTATCCTTTCAAGCTAATTTATAAAGATAAATATTTTGAAGTAGTAGTCGGAGAAGCACAGACAAATAAGGGTGAATTATCAATAGGTATAAGGACAAATCATTTTCCTAAGGATAATTTTCACAATGATTGTTATTTTATTTTCCCATCGCACTTTGGCGTTGAGTTTTTAAAATTATTTATATTAGATAATAACCCAAATAATGAAAATATCTCTCAAGCAATTGCAAAAATATTTGAAGATAATAGGGGCAACAATGAAAAAAATAATAATTAGTTTATTTTTAAGCACATATTTAAGTGCTTTTAATTTTTCTTTTTTTGATAATACACCAAAATGTAATGATGAATTAGTGCTTGAAGTCCTAGAAGAGCTTATAAGAAAAAATGCTCCTGAAGTAATATTTAAATACGGCGTTATTAAAGCATTTCAAGATGAAGTAGAAGATACGATAATTAAAGTACAAGAGTTTAAAGATTATGATTATTCATATAATGGTAATTTTGCTGAAAGCTACGCAGCAAATGCTTATAAGCCCGTAATTGATTTATTAAATCAAATAATAAAATATGTAAGCACTAATGTTAAGATGGATTTTTCTAGCTTTGTAACACTAAAAAACGAAGATGATAGAGCAAGATATTGTAATGCTAATTTGAAATTTGTTTATCCAACTATGCCAAACGAATTAAGCAGTAAAATAATAGATGGCAAGATAAAAGGCATAGTTGTAAATGGTGGAGAAAGCGAAACTACAATAGAATATAAAACTTATTACACCGATGATAAAGAGCAAGTTTATGTAGAACTAATTGATTATTAAAATATTTTTACTCAAACCTTTAAAGGCTTGAGTAAATTTAAAATTTATAGCCTAGTTCAAAACCAGCTTTACCACCATGACCGATTAAAGTATTTTCATAGCCAAATTTGACTCCTACATAAATATTATTTGCAAAAGTATAACCAAGTCTTAAATCAACTTCAGGTGAAAAGCGTTTTACATCTTCAATCTTTTTTGTAAAGTATTTAAGATATACACCACCGCTCATTGTAAAATTATTCTCAAATTGCTTTCTAGTAGCAACACCAGTCTTTAAAAACATTGAATTATCTTTTTCACTAGAGCTTAAATCTACTATTGCAGTAGCATTACCAAGTGTTGCACTAAAGTTACTAGCAGTATATTTTGCGTTTTCATAACCTAGACCACCTAAAAATGACAAAGATACATCATTGCCAACCAAGATTCCGTATCCAGCTAAAGCTTGTAAACTAAGTGCTTTTACCTTTACACTAGCCTTAACTTCTACATTTTCTTCAATAGCTTTAATATTGCTTTTATAATATGAATATCCTAATTTTGCATCATAAACGAAATTATTTTCACCTTCACTATAAAATTTATTTGCATATATTTCATAGTGATAAATTCCTTTATCTTCTATATCAAGACCTTCAGCATTTTTAGTATCAGCATTCGAACCATAAAAACCAAAACCAACAAAATTACTCGCAAAAACATTTGCACAAATTAATGAAAAAGCTAATTTTTTCATAAAATCTCCTAATAATAATTTAAAAGAAGAATAATACCCCCCCCCATTCTTAATAAAAGCTTAAAATTATAAAAATAAGATGTGAAATTAACTCTTAATTCCGATTTTAAATTCCACAAAATTAAAAAGAATTTAAAATAAGAATTTTAAAAATATCTTGTAGGTTAAACTCTTTTAAGCATTAAGTTAAATAAATATGATTTATTCGTTAGCAAATCTTCTGATTTGATAATTTATTTCTTCGGGATTTTCTTTCAAAAATTCACTTACTCCATAATCAATATCTTCGCAACTTGTAATAAAATCTTTGTAAATATCTTTATTTTTTAAAAATTTCATATTTTTCTTAATATGCAAAGTGCAATCTCCTACAAATAATCTTAATAAATGCTGTCTTGGGGGATTTTTATAGCATTTCGTTTGAATTAGCCTTACTTCACTACCTTTATAAGCAATCAAATCCACTCCTCCATCACGCTTACCATTAATATATCCATTCGGAAATACTCTATAACCTAAACTCTCATAATATAACTTTATTTTGTATTCGTATATTTTGCCTTTTTCATAATTTGCTTGTAGATTTGGCTTTGGTTTTTCTTGCACTAGGGTTTGAATATCTTGTTCGTAAGCTTTGATTTTATCTTTATACTTTTGCGTTATTGATTCGTAATATTCTAAACTTTCTTGATATTCTTTATTGGTTTTTTCTAATTCTTCAAGTTTTTTATTTTTACCTTTTATAAAAATTTCAAGTTTTTTTATAAAGAATACATAAAAAATAAAAAAACTAAAAAACATCACTAACATTATAGTAAATCTATATTCGTGCAAATAATATAAAGTCCATTTGAAATAATAAATCACACTATCAATCATCTAATTCCTATTTTAAATTCCTTAATAGATTATGATTTTTTCGTTTTGTCTTTGTGTAATATTTGCAAATGCATAGGCGTTTATACCTGCGTTATTTAGTAAATCCAGTGCTTTTTGGCTATCTTTTTGGCTTAGACTTATTATTAGCCCACCACTTGTCTCAGGCGAATATAACAACAAATCATCTTTTAAAAATGATTTCACAATACCTTTTAAGCTAGATTTATTTGAATAACTAGCAGCCCCAAACAATCCTAAAGCAGCGAATTCTAAAGTGTTTTTATAATACCTTATCGCTGAGTTTTCAACTTCAATGCTAATTGCATCGTTTAGCATTTCGCTCAAATGTCCTAATAAACCAAAGCCTGTAATATCAGTGCAAGCATTGATTTTAATATCTTTTAAAACTTCTAAAGCTTTATTATTTAAGCTCTTCATACCATTTATACATTCGCTAAAATCATTAGCAAGACTAGCCTTAATAGCCATTGCACTAAGACTTGTTCCAAGTGGTTTTGTAGCAATTAAAACATCGTTGATTTTAGCAGTATTATTGCTTAAAAACTCATCTTTTTTTACATAGCCAGTTGCACTAAGACCTAAAAAAACTTCCTTTGAGCTAATCGTATGCCCACCAGCACAAAAACCACCAGCCTTATTTATAGTATCATTAAGCCCTGCTATCATTTCGCTTAGCATAGCCTTAGGCAAGCAATCACTAAAAGCTACAATATTTAAAGCACTCATAAGCTTTGCTCCCATTGTAAAAACATCGCTTAGCGAATTTGCCGCAGCAATTACAGCATAATCATAAGCATTATCAACAATAGGTGCAATAAAATCAAGCGTTTGAACTAAGGCAAAATCACTCTCTTGCTTAATAATCTTAGGATAATCAATAACACAAGCATCTTCATTGCTAGTAGTTGAGCTTAAAACAAACTCGCTAGGTTTAATCGAGCTTAAAGCATTGTGTAAGTCAGCCTGACTTAGTTTAGCCCCTCAACCTGCGTGCATACTAAGGCTTGTTAATTTCATAGAGTTACCATATTTGTATCAAATAATGTGCCAATTATCTCAACTGCATTTGAACTTCTACCGATTTTTGGACTTTGTGAGAAGTAATTCAAGCAATTCGCACAGCATAAAATTTCCACTCCATCATCTGCTAGAGTTTTTAAAGCATTAAAAGCAGGATGGTTTTCATCACAAGCTATAAAAATCGCATCGTTTATGAGTACTACTTTTTGAATATTTCTCTCTTTAACAGCAGTTAAAAAGCCAACTAGTAGCATTGCACCTAATTCTCCATCGCCTACTTTTTGAGATTTTAAGAATATTCCTTCTTGCTTTTTGCTTTCGCTTTTTGCCTCATTTATCTTGCTTTTTTGAAGTTTGAAAGTAAAGCCGTCATTTTCAAATTCCTGATTCAAATTCTTTAACAATCTTGTGATATTTTCTTTCGCTGCTTCGTTATCTACGATTATTTCTAATATTTCATTTAAATCTAGGTTTAATAAAGCTTTTTTTGTTTCAATTACAGGTATCGGACAAGCCTTGCCGCTAAAATCTAATTTCATTTTATTCCTTTCTAAATAATTCATCAAATCTTTTTTCTACAAATTCTTCTAACTCTTTTTCTAAAAGCTCATATTTTTGCATAAATTCTTTTGCTTTAGCACTAAGAATTGTTCCGCTATCTTTACTAGCACCTTTTTTGCTAATAAATATATCACCTTCTAAGAATTTTTCTGTGCTATTTTTCTTGCTCCAAGCTTTTTTATAACTCATATTAAGTTGCTTAGAGCTTTCGTTTATTGAGCCATATTTTTCAATGGCTTTTAATATTTCATAATTTCCTTTTCCAAAAATTTCGCCGTTATCTTCAAGCCAAAATTTAATTTTAGGTGTTTTATTTTTCATAGCTATAACTTGGGCTTATTTCGCCTTTTTTAGTAAGCTCTTTATACCAATATGAGTGTAGGATATAAACTTCTTCTTCTTCCTTATAGCCTGTAATCATTGCATGAATTGAGCCTTTGATAGCAAAAACAGCCATGTATAAATGAACAAAAAACATAGCAGCACAAACAATTCCTAAAATATTATGAACTATCGCACTAAGTCTTAAAATATTAATATGACTTAAACCAAATGTGCTTTGTAAAAATTCGCTTTGAAAATCCAAAAAGAACATAAAAGCACCAGTAATTATCATAATCGCACCGCCAAATACCGCAATGTAATACCACATTTTTTGACCGAAATTAAATTTACCCGCTGGAACAGGTCTTTTAACCTTGCTTAAATATCCACCAACTATCATAAGCCATCTTATATCATAGCTTGCAGGTAGCATTCTTTTTATCCAGCAAAAAAACATAGGAATAATTGAAATAAAAAATAAAATCGTAGCAATTCCATGAAGATTTTTGCAAAGCCTAACAAACACACCGCCACCAAAAAAATGACCATTCATTATAATTAAACCCGTTGGAATTAGAATTATCCAAGCAAGTGCAGCAATGAAGTGAAAACCACGCTCAAACAATGAAAAGGCATAAATTTTCTTGCCTTCATGACTAAATGTCTTTGGTCCTATTACCATATAATGAAGAGCAAAAGCACTTAAAACTGCAATTAATACAATAAGCGCTAAAGGTGCAATATAAGTTGAAGCTAAAAGCGTCCATAAATGCCCTAATTTGTAGCTAGTGATATTTTCAACTCTTCCTGTTGTAGTTAAATCACTAGCACTAAGACAGGCAAATAAAAATGCTGGTAAAAAAAACTTTCTCATAATATCTTCCTAAAATAAAATATTTTTTTAATTTATATCAAAATAATTTTAATTTCTCCTTGAATAATCATTAAAATTAAAATCTTTTTGATTTTTAATGTTACCTTTTTCATCAACATAGATTAAACTAGGTAGTTTTACCCCATTAAAAGTTGTATTTTTTACTATCGTGTAATGAATTTGATCACAAAATACTACCCTATCTCCTATTTTTAATTCTTGATTAAACTCATATTCTCCCATAATATCGCCTGCAAGACAAGAATTTCCCGTTAAAACATAGCTAGTTTTAGTGCTTTTAACATCTGCTAGCTCATCACGACTTGCTAAAATTTTTGCATTCTTTACTTCGCTTGTATAAGGCATAATGATTGTATCTGGCATATGAGCTTCTGCACAAATATCTAAAATAGCAATTTTTTTCTCATTTTCAATAATATCTAAAACACTAGCTACTAATTCACCCGTTTGCCAGCCAACAGCTTCGCCTGGCTCAAGATATATTTCAAGCTTATATTTAGATTTAATTTCTTTTAAAAACTTAATTAATTCATCAATCTTATAGCCTTCTTTAGTAATATGATGACCGCCTCCAAAATTAATCCATTTTAAAGGGTGTTTTGCTAGATATGGCTTTAAAAATTTTTCTTCAAATACTGCAAAAACACTTTCTAAACTCTCAAAACTTTCTTCACAAAGTGCGTGAAAATGTAAGCCATCAACCACAATATCACTTTCTAATAAATCTTTTGCTTTAATTCCTAATCTTGAATATTTTCCGCAAGGATTATAAATCTCTCTTGGAGCCAGAGAAAACTCTAAATTACAACGAATTCCTAAAGAATTTGAAACAGGAATTTCATTTTGCAATTTTTTAACCTTTTTGTATTCATTTAATGAATTAACAACTAAATGATTGCTTATTTTTATAATTTCTTTTAAATCTTCTTCATTAAATGCAGGAGCATAAGTATGTACTTCTTTGCCAACATATTCTTTAGCAAACAAACTCTCCCACAATCCACTGCAAGTGCAACCTTGCAGGTATTCTTTAACTAAAGGCATAGCAGCACTAAATGCAAAGCCTTTTAAAGCTAATAATACTTTTACACCGGTTTCTTCTTGAATTCTTTTGAAAATCTCAAGATTATTTTTAAGCTTGTTTTCATAGCAAACATAAACTGGAGTATTTATTGTATTTTCATTATAAATCATCAAAAAATCCTTTTAATATTAATAATTTTGCTATAATATCATATTTAATTTTACAATATATCAGGTATTTTATGAAAGAAAGAAAGTCAATTTTAGAAGAGTCAATTAAGAGCTTAACTCTTTATTCTATAGTATTTTTTGTACTTATTTTTATAATAGGAATCTTCGTAATTAAAGCAAATTATAACGAAGAAATCAGCAATTTAGAAAAAGATTATAACGAACAAATCAATCTATCATCTAATAAATACATAAAAGAAGAAATAAAAAATATTAAAAAATATTTAGATGCTGAATATAACTATATTTTCGATAGCACAAAAGAGATTATTGATAGCACTTATAATTTTATTAACGAATATATTACAACCCATGAAAACAAACAAGAAGCTTTAAAATTCGTTCAAGCTAACACGAAATATCCTATCAGAATAGATGTATCAAATGGAATTGATCCAAACTACATTTATTATGCAAGATATATGGAAATTGATGATAATCAGATTGTAAAATTTAGTATAGATGAAAAAAAATATCAAGAAAGCCAAACAATAGTTGCTTTAAATAATATAAAAAATCTTCATAATGCTCAAATTTCAAACTTTAAAGTAAGAAAATTAGATGATAGTTTTAATTTCCTAGGTAATGAAAAATGGTATTGTGTATATGAAAGCAAAGCTTTTACTTGTTATGATAAAAACTGGTGGCTAGCTTTAGAATTTACAATTAAAGAAGATGTATTAAAAGCTAATTTAGAAGAAGCTAAAAATAAAAGATTTAAATCATTCTTGATGCAAGGAATGTTTTTATGCTTTTCTATTTGCATAGGCTTTGTTGCTTTATGGATTTTTTTGGTTAGAAAAAGAAGAGAAGTAAAATCACAAATAGAGCTAGCAGCTAAGCATTTTGACGTTGCATTAAATAAACAAATTTCTAATTTTAATAAAGATAAAAAACTTAATAATGATTTTGCATTTAAAGAGTTTAGAACCTTAAGCTACGCATTACTTAGATTTATTAGACAAATCCAAACAAAAGATACAAATATCAAAAAACAAGCTTATGTAGATGGTGTAACAGGGCTTATGAATATGATAAGCGTTAATGAAAGCCTTAAACAATACGCTAAAAAAGATGATAAACTACTATTATTTTTATTTTTTAATATTGATAAATTTAGAGTTTATAACTCTATGTATGGAAGACATTTTGGAGATGAAATACTTAAAATAGTTGCTTACAGACTTTATGCTAATTTAAAAGGCTTGGCAATAGGTGATAATGAACATTTAGAAAGCTTAGACTATATAAAATATGATAAATACAAATTCACTCAAAATAAAAATAAATTTGAATGCTTAGCAAGAATTTCAGCTGATGAATTTTTATTAGTAGTAGAAGTTAATAAAGATGAAGATTATTATGCAATAGCTAAAAATTATCATCAAAAACTAACTGCAAGAAGTATTAAAATCACATCAAACGATGATTTGATAGAATATGAACCATTTAGAATAAATGCAAGAATAGGTTGTAGCTTGTATCCAAAAGATAGCGAAGACTTACATGAATGTATAGGAAATGCAGATTTAGCAATAGAAAATGATAAAGCTAGTGGTGATACTTGTGTTTTCGTATATACTAAAGAAATAGGCAAACAAAATGAAGAGAATCTAACTCTTCAAAGAGATATAAGAAACGGCATAATTAATAAAGAATTTTTATTACATTATCAACCAAAAGTTGATTGTAAAACTGGCAAAATAATAGGAGCTGAAGCTCTTGTTAGATGGCAAAAAGGCGATACTTTAGTATATCCTGATCAATTTATTAATATTTGTGAAAAAAGCAATCTAATTATAACATTAGGTAATGAAATTATAAAAATGGCTTGTGATGCTCAAAGAAGATGGCTAGCAAAAGGACTTGAATTAAAATTAAGTATAAACTTAAGCACAAAACAACTATTAAGCGAAGGTATAGTTCATACAATTGAAAAAAACATTCAAGGAATACCGCCTAGATTAATTGAATTTGAAATTACAGAAAGCTTTTCAATAGAAAATGCAACAAGTAAAGCTATCATAGATAAAATTAAAAAGCTTAATGTAGGCTTATCTATGGATGATTTTGGTAAAGGTTATAGCTCTTTATCTTATTTAAACGATCAAGATTTGGATTTTGATGTTGTAAAAATTGATAAATGCTTTATACAAAACATTGACACAAACGAAAGAAATAGAAAATTAGTTGAATTTATTGTAAATATCATCAAATACTTAAATAAGCGTTCAGTTGCTGAAGGCGTTGAAAATATTGAAATATTAAATTTCTTAAAGCATTTAGGTTGCGATGAATATCAAGGTTATTATTTTAGCAGACCTGTTCCTGAAAATATTTTATTAGAAAAGGTGTATGAAAATGGTAAAAATTAATTTTTTAGGACCTATCAATAAAGATAGTTTGGAATTAGATGTAAAAAATATTTACGAACTAAAAGAAGAATTATTAAAACACGAAGATTTAAAAGAATGGTTAGAAATTAGCGCAATAGCTGTTAATGATGGTTTCATTGATAGTTTAGAATATGAATTAAAAAATGGAGATATCATAAGCATACTACCACCTGTATGCGGGGGTTAAATATGAATAATTTTCAAATACATACAAAAGCACTCGATGAAAGAGCTTTATATAGTGAATTTTGTGGGATATGTAAAGAATTAAATTACGGAGCTTTCTTAAGCTTTAGTGGGATAATTAGAGCTGAAGGTGATATTAGTGGTCTTAGTTTTGATATATACGAACCTCTACTTAAAAAATGGTTTAATGCTTGGTGTGAAAAAACAAAAGATTTAAATGTAAAATTATTTTTTGCTCACACTAAAGGTGATGTTTTAGTAGGCGAATGCTCTTATTTTGCAGGAATTGCAAGTTCTCATAGAAAAAATGGCTTAAGTATTTTTGCTGAATTTGTTGAAGACTTTAAACAAAATGCACCTATTTGGAAATATGATTTAATTAATAATGAAAGAATTTATGCTAAAGATAGAAGCTTTAAACTACCAAACGCTGGAATCTTAGGAATTTCAAATAGGAATTGCAAGTGAAAAAGAAAGCCTTAGCAATAGAAATAATAGTAGTTTGTGTAGTAGTTTTAGCTTTATTGGTATTAATATTTTTAAAAGTAAATAGCTCAAAAAGCGAAGCAGAAATGTCAAAATCTATAAGAAATCTAGCAACCTTAATCAACGATATAGATACTTACTATTCTACAAACAATGAATTCATTGATATTGCTCTAATGACTAAAGTTGGGCTTGATAAAAACAAATGGTTTTTTATTAAATCGGAACAATGTTTGCAATTTAGCACTTTTAAAGAATATATTGTTATTAAAAAGACAGATAATCCTGGTGAGCTTTGCAAAACTTTATTAAATTACGATTCAGTAAAATCATTACTAATAGGAAAAGCAACACCTAATGAAGAAGCAATAAATACAAACATTCATAATTCAAATATTATTTATATAAAAGCAGGAAATAAATATAATAGTTCTATTTTATAGAACTATTTTATATCCTGTTGAAGTTATATTTTTTATTATATTTACCCCTAATTTATCTCTAAAACGCTTTATGAAAGTTCTTACCGAACCATCTTTTACATCGCTTTTACCCCAGCAAATTTCTTTAATCTCTTCAAGACTAACAACCTTGCCGATAGGCTCACTAAGTGCTTTTAATAAAGCTAATTCTTTTCTTGTAAGCTCTACTTCATAATCTTTTGTTTTAAAGCTAGATTTTACATAATCTATCGTGTATTCGCCTAGACTAGCTGTTTTGTTTAGATTTTTTATTAGGCTTTTTACACTTGCGATTAATTCTTCAGGAATAATAGGTTTAATCAAATATTTATTAACATTAATATCAATTGCTTTAAGTAATTTTTCTTTATCACTATGTGCTGATATTATAATTATAGGAGTATTCGGACTTAAATCTTTAATGCTTTTTGCAAGACTAAGTCCATCTTTTAAAGGCATTAAAACATCGCAAATTACCATATCAGGTCTTAATTTTTTAAATTTATTTAAGCCACTTACACCATCATTTGCATAATAAATCTCTGAAAATATAGAAGAAAGTATATCTTTCATTAAAAGTGCTATATTTTTTTCATCTTCAACTATTAAAACACTTAGCATTAATCTCCTTTAAAAATTATCTCAAAACAAGTTCGCCCATTTTCACTAGAGCAAAAAATCTCAGCGTTAATTTTATTTAAAATTTGCTTACAGATATATAGACCCAAGCCAACTCCTTGTTTTTTATGCTTTGTTGTAAAATATGGGTCAAATATATGCTCAATTATATTACTTTTTATTCCACCTGCGTTATCAATTATCCTTAAAATTTGTTCCTTATCTTTTACAAACACTTCAAATCTAAGTTCTTTATTAATATTAGTTTCAAGCAAGGCATCTTTTGCATTATTAATAATATTTACTAAGACCTGCACTAATTCATTAAAATTGCATTGAATAGGAGTTTTATAAGCATTTTTATCAATATTAAAAAATAATTTTATACTAGCTTTTTTAAGTGCTTGATTGCTTATATATAAACTTTGCTTAATAATTTTAGGAAGATTACAGCTTTGTAATGGTGTATTTGGATTGATAAAATTTCTAAAATCATTAATGGTTTGGCTCATATTTTGAATTAATTTTTGACACAATTTATAATGTTTATCTTTTTTCTCATTATGTAATAAATAAATCGCTAAAGACAATTCATTTAAAGGCTGTCTCCATTGATGAGCTATATTTTCTAGCATTTGACCCAAAATTACTTGGCGATTTTGTTGAAAAATGATTTTTTGCTGAGCGTTATTTTGACTTATAGCATCTTCTATTTTTTTCTCTAAATTTTCATTTAAAATCCTTAGTGAATTAGTCTTTTGGGCTACAACTTGCTCTAAATTCTCGTTTAATATCATAAGCTCTTGCTTAGTCTTTGTAAGCTCTTCGTTTAATGTAAAAAGCTTTGTTACATCGCTTCTAATTGCGATAAATTCAAAAATACTCCCATCTTCATCAAAAATCGGAATAATAGTAGTTTGAGCATAAAATGCTTCTCCGTTTTTTTTCTTATTTTTTACAATGCCTTTATGAACCTTGCCTTGCAAAATAGTATTCCATAATTTCTCAAAAGCACTTTTTGGCGTATCTGGATGACGAATTATATTATGATTTTGCCCTATTAATTCTTCTTTACTAAAGCCGCATAGATTGCAAAATTCTTCATTTACAAAAGTAATAATACCATTTATATCTGTCTTTGAAACTATATTTGTATTTTCTATGGCGTTTTTATACTCATTTAATCTATACATATTACCTACTTAATTTAAGTGCTAAATAGCATAAATAAAATCCATAAACTATAATTAAAGCAAATAAAAAATATTGAATATTTTTAATTTTTCTAATCTCTTTTACAAATACTCCGCCTAAAAGCATAGCAGGTAAAGTGCTAAGCCCAAAAACAAACATATTAAGCCAAGCTTCATTAAAGCTTTTTGCTATCATTGATTTTGCTACAAAAAAATAAACCAAACCGCAAGGAAAAAGCCCATTTAAAAAGCCAAATATAAAACCTTTATATTTAGAAGTTTTTTTATTTGATAATAAAAGAATTATTTTTTTATAAATAAATTGATTTTCTATTAGAGCTAATAAATTGCCTTTAACTATCAAAGCAAAACCCAAAAACACGCAAAATGCACCCAAAAAGAAATATAAAAATATCTGTAAATTAAGTGAGTTTATAAAATATCCTAAAAAATAAGCAATAATTCCTATTAAAACATAGGCAATTATTCTAAAAAAATGATAGGCAAATATATCAAAATAAGTGCTTTTATTGTGGTTAAATAATATCAAAATCCCACCGCACATAAAAAAGCAGTGGGTAAGACTAAGACCTAGACCTAGTGCAAAGGTGCTAAGGAGATTATTTATAGCATTTTCCTTTTCTTAAGCTCTTCTTCATAAAGCTTTTCGTAAATTAAATCATATTCTTCACTACCAGGAATAATCTTTCTTTTGTAGTTACTAATCTTATCATAAACTAAATCTTCAATATCTTCATAAGTTTTTAAATACTCAATCATACTTGAATAAATTACATTTTTTACTCTATTTTCTGATACATTGAAATTAATTAAATCTTCATCTACTAAAGCATCTAAAATAGCGTGAGATAAAGCATTGTATCTATCTTCATAATTCATTTGGATTTTATACTCATCTGCTAATTTTTTCTTAAGTAGCCAAAACATATTTTTTCTATCAACTTGCATTAAATCCATTTGATTTTCTTGCTCTGCTAAAATTTCATTCACTTTTTCATCTAAAGATTTTTCTTTTAACACTAAAGCAGTGATTATTTTAGCAATAACTTCTTTAGTAGGTTCAAGTCCATTTACTAATTTTATGAAATTTGAATTTAATAAATCTAGTGAAATTTTATTTGAAACATAAGGAATATGTGGTTGTCTAATACGCATTTTTTATCCTTTTTTATTTTTCTTGATTATAAATAATTTAAGTAAAAATGAATCTAACAATAATAATTTAATTTTATGTTTTTTGTTTTTATAAAAACCTTGCAAAATAAAGCTTTTAAAGCTTGATTTGTAAATGGAATTTGAATTCGGAATTTCCGAATTCAAATTCTTTTAATCTCCGATGTAGATTTGTCTTGGGCGAACTATTTTTAAAGGACTTTCTTTTTGTTCAACTAATTGCGAAATCCAACCAGGAATTCTACCAACCACAAACATAACAGCAAACATTTCATTAGGAATTCCTAAAGCTTTTAATATTAAGCCGCTATGAAAATCCACATTTGGATATAATCCACGGCTTACAAAATACTCATCATTTAAAGCTATTTCTTCAATTCTTGTTGCAACTTTTACAAAGTTTGCATCAATTCCTATCTCGCTAATTAATTGATCTCTTAGTTTTTTAAGAACTTTTGCTCTTGGGTCAAAATTCTTATAAACTCTATGACCAAAGCCCATTAATCTAAATGGATCATTCTTATCTTTTGCTCTTTTAATAAACTCATCAACCCTATCAGGTGTACCGATAGTCTCAAGCATTCTAATAACGCCTTCATTAGCACCCCCATGAGCGTGTCCCCATAACGCACCGATAGCTGAACTTATACAGCTGTATGGATGTGCGTGAGTGCTACCAACTGAGCGAACTACACTTGTACTTGCATTTTGCTCGTGATCAGCATGAAGCATTAAAACGGTATCTAAAGCCTTAACTTCAATAGGTCTTAGATTTACATGCTCGTATGGATAAGTTCTTAACATATATAAAAAGTTTTCTGTAAATCCACGATCAAGATTTGGATATGCCATAGGAAAGCCGTTTTTATAACGATACGCACTTGCTGCTATTGTTGGTATTTTTGCCACAATTCTAGCTGCCATTTCCATAAAATCTTCGTGCTTATCCATATTTAAATGATCAGGATAAAAGGTTGAAAGTGCGGCAACTGCTGCTTGCATAACTGCCATTGGATGAGCGTTATCAGGGAAAGCATCAAATAATTTATGCATACCTTCGTGAATAAAACTTCTTTTTTTTAGCTCATATCTAAACGCTTCTAATCTCTCAGGGCTTGGTAATTCTTTGTGTAATAACAAATGCACTACATCTAAAAATGTTTTATTTTCTGCAAGCCATTCAATAGAATAACCACGATGTCTTAATTCCCCTGCTTCTCCATCAATATAAGTAATGCTTGATTTACAAGTTGCTGTGCTTGTTAGCCCTTCATCGTAAGAAAATGCCCCTGTTTTTGAATATAAAGATGAAAAATCAATAGATTTTGCACCCCTAGTTCCGCTAAGAACATCAAATTCAAATTCCTTACCATCATAAATTAATTTTGCTTTTTCCATTTTGTCTCCTTTTTAATTTTTACTATTTTAAAAAGAATTTGTGAAATTTAGTAAAAAGCTATCTTGATTTTTGTTTTCTTGTTTCAATAAGTAACGAAATCTTAGGAATAACCCACATAAATAAAACTGCTTCAATAAGTGAAGATAAAACTAAAGCCAAATAAAAAGAATCATCAATTAAGTTTAATTTCTTACCTAAAGTAGCAATAGCAATAAGCAATGTAAGTGGCATACAAGTTGTAAATGCTACTAAAATACAAGATATTTTAAAATCTTTATAAAATACAAAAGAGCTAATAAGCCTACAAACAAGCATAGTAAAGCAAATCGCAAATGCCATAAAAATAAGCTCATAATTTACAAGACTAAAATCAAGGCTAAGCCCAACATAAACGAAAAATATAGGTATTAAAAAAGGATGTCCTAAAGAGCTTAATTTATGTTCCAAATCCTTTTTATGACCAAAAAAGCTTGATATAAACATACCAGCTAAGAATGCTCCTAAAGCTATTTCAAAATCAAAATAAAGCATTAAAGCAACTGCTAACATCCATAAAGCAAGGCTAAGCCTTACATTTCTTTCTGCTTTATCATAATCAGGCATTAAAATCTCTTTAAGCCAAGGCAACCACCAAAAAATAGCATTAAAAATATAATAAATTACAACAAATATTCCTAAAAAGAACACGATTGATAATACAGAAGTAATAACGCTAATTAAATCGCTAGAGTGCGAAAAACTATTTAAAAGTGTTATTAAAATAATGCTTATAACTTCTCCAAGTGCTGCTAAAACCATAGCAAAACTAAGCCATTTTGGAGTAACTTCATAATCTTTATACAAAATACTAATAAGACCAATACTCATTACAGGAATTATTATAGCAACCACTAAACTAAGCTTTAAAACTAAGGCAACACTAATAGCTAAGGAGTATAAAATAAAGTAAAATAAAAATATTTTCTTAAGTTCATCTGCTTTTAACTTTATAAATTCTTTAAGACTAACTTCAAGCCCAGCAATAAACATCAAATAACAAAATCCTATGCTAGATGCTAAGCTAAAAGCAGGAGTTTTAGTAATTATTCCTAAAGCACCCGCAATACTTCCTAAAATAATTTCTACTGCTAATATAGGCAAACTTGTAATTTTTGCTATATAAGGAGATGAAAACACAACAAAAGAAATAAATAATAAAATATTTAAATCACTTGAGCTTAATTGCATTATTTTCCTTGTATCAATCTAACATCTTCAAAGATTATACTTTTTGCGATGATTTCAATTTTTTTTGGTATTTCATCTAAAATTATAATAGGACTTAGGTTATAGTGGTTAAATAGTTTTGCTCTAAAACTTATCTGTTTTTTAATACTTGGTGGATTTTTCAAAAACTCATTAAAATCTTTGTATTTAAAAAACTCATTAGCCTTTTTAAAACTAATTAAACATAATTCATCTTTATTGCAAATTATAAAATCTTTTGAATTATCAAGATTTAGATTAATTTTCCTTGATTTAAAATGAGAATAAAACAACACAAAAGCTCTTAAGTATTTTTCATTATCGCTAATTCTTGCATAAAGCAAACGATAATTTAAGAATTTTTCTCTAATAATGCTTATGTTTTTATTACTCTTTTCATCTTTTTCAATCTTTTTAAAAAGTTGCAATTTCTCTTCTATTGAAGCAGGTAAAATAAGGTTTTTGTATATGCTTGAGCTTAGTTCTTTTATTAAATGCTCTTCGCTTTTTTGCTGAACTAGCCCATAAATACAACCACAATAATTTTGATGATACAATAAATCATCTTTTGCTAATTTTAACTGCCTTTGTGTTCCGCCATTTTTTCTAAAATCTACACAAAAAAACTCTAAATTAGTCCCTTTTAAAGCTTCTTGCATTGATACTTTTAATTGCTCTAAATCTTTTTTAGGAGAGCATAAAAGTGTAGTTGTGAATGATTTTTGTCCTAATTTTAAAGCCATTTCAACCGAGCTTTGCATTCTAAAATCAAAACATTTAGAACATCTCTTGCCACGCTCAGGCTCGTTTTCATAGCCTTTTACGAAATTAAACCATTCAGCGAAATTATATTCACCCTTAATAAGCTTTATATTTAATTTCTTGCAAGATCTTGCTACATCAAAATATCTTAATTCATATTCGCTTAAAGGATGAATATTTGGATCATAAAAATACCCGATGAGTTCTTCATCAGGCATTAATTTTCTTAATTCTTGTAAAAAAAAGTGCGAATCAACGCTACAACAAATATGAACTAGCATTAATTTATTTTATACTTTTTGCTAATTTCATTTATTGTGCCATCATCAAGCATTTCTTGTAAGGTTTTATTTATCATTTCAAGTAATTTAGTATTTCCTTTATTTATCGCAAATCCTTGAGAATCGCTGTCTTTATAATCGCAAAAAATATCTAAATCTTCATTTTTTTCTAAAAAATTAAGAGCTGCAACCTTATCAAGCACAATAACATCAACCTTTTTATTTCTTAAAGCTAGTATGCTAATGCTTGAATTGTTATAGCCCATTACTTGTTTGCTAAGCTTTTTTGCAATATCGTATTGAATAGAGCCAAGCTCTGCACCAAAAATAGTATTTGAAAAATCTATATTTTCGCAATTTTCAAGATTTTGAGTTTTACCTAATTCTAGTCTTTGTAAAAAATAATTTGAACTATCTTTAAAATTAATCGTAAAATCAACCGCTCTTTCTCTTAAAGGTGTTCTTTTCATTAAAGCACCTATTAAATCAGCTTTGTTGCTTTTAAGTGATGGGATAAGCCCATCAAAATCCATATATTTAAACTCTAATTCTAAATTATTTCTTTTTGCAATCTCTTTTACAATATCAACATCAAAACCTTTTAACTCATTATCTTCCAAATATTCATAAGGAGGATAATTTGGTGCTGTTGCAACTCTTAGCACCTCCGCATTTAAAGAGCTAAGTAGTGCTAAAGAAAATAATAATTTTTTCATCAAAATCCCTTACTTAATAGTGTCTTTATAAACAGCTTGTTCATTCACTACTTCTTTAATAATTAAAGACCTTTTAGTCTCGCCAGTATTATCTATGCTAATTACTCCGCTTACACCTTCATAATCTTTTGTCTTTTTGATTTCTTGATTTATACATTCACTTGTAACTTCTTGGCAACGATTAGCAGCTTCTACTAATACAAAATAAGCATCAGCTCCCATAGCAGCAAAGTTTGAAACAACTGCACCATTATAAGCTTTTGAATATTCTTCTAAGTATTTTTTACTAAGTTCTGTTGGTGGAACATTTGCATCAAAACTATCTGTATATAAGTGATTGTTTGTATATTCTCTTGCAAGTTTAACAAATTGCTCATCAGCAACGCCATCAGCACTTGCTATTATACTTTTTACTCCTGCAATTTTTGCTTGTCTTACAAAAAGCGCTGCTTCTTGATAATAAAGTGGTAAATACACTACATCAGGATTTAAGCTAGCAATTTGTGCAACTATTGCATTAAAATCTTTATCCCCACTTGTGATGATTAATTCTTTTATTATTTCTCCACCACCTTTTGTGAATTCTTTTTTATAAGCTTTTGATAAACCTAGTGAATAATCAGTAGCTTGATCTTTTACTATTATTGTAGTTTTTTTGCCTTGTGCTAATAAATATTTAGCCATAGCTTCACCTTGAAAACTATCATTAAAGCAAACTCTAGCTGCGTAATTTTTACCTTTTAATAATTTATCATTTGTTGCAGCTGGTGCAATTACAGGAACTTTTTTAGCTTCTGCTGTATTCATAACTACTATTGTATTAGCTGTAATCATTTCGCCTATTATTGCATTTACTTTAGGCAAAATTCTCTCAGTTGCTGTGATTGATTCTATTTTATCGCCTTTAGTATCCACAATATTTAAATTAATCTTTTCACCATTTTTTAAAGTTGGTTGCATTGCATTTGCTACTTTAATTCCACTAAGTGCTGCGTTTCCATAAGCTGCTACACTTCCACTAAGTGGTAAAACCACACCAATATCTAAAGCAAAAGCCGCACTTGAAGCTAACAAAATTAAACTTTTTTTCATAATAAATCCTTTAAATAATTTAAATAAATACCTTGAATAATAAGGCATAAAAGACCTGCAAAAAATCCTGCAAGCAAATCATCAAGCATAACACCTAGCCCGCCTTTTATTCTTTTATCAACCCTACCTATAACACTAGGCTTAGTAATATCAAAAATCCTAAACAAAACAAAAGCTAAAGCAAAATGCCACCAAGAGCCGTTAAAACTCATACCAATAGCCAAGAAAACCCCACAAACTTCATCAATTACTATTTCTTTAGCATCGTGTTCGTGAGTTTTTTCGTAATCGTCAATGATTGTAATACTTGCTATAAAAATTGCAATACTTAAAAGTATTAAAGTGCTTTTTGCTGTGTAAATTAGTAACAAATAAGCAAAAGGTAGTGCAGCAATTGTTCCCATTGTGCCACTTGCAACAGGGCTAAGACCTGAATAAAAAAATGTTAAATATAATTTGGCTAATTTATCTTTCATCATAATCCTTTTAAGTCGTAAAAAATAGCTAAAAATAGTAACAAATTAAAAAGAATTTGAAATAGGAATTTGATTTTATTTCCTAATTCAAATTCCTTGATTTTATTTCATTGTTTTGTATCTAAAAGATAAGGCAATTTTTATATCTTTTTCATTTATTAATAATCTTTCTTCAAAATCAGCTAAAGACCTAGCAACCTTTAAAACCTTATTAGCTGCTCTTGCACTAAGATTATAATTTTTTACAGCTTTTTCAAAAATTACTTTTGCACTATCGTCTAATACGCAATATTTTTTAATCTCTAAATCGCTTAATTTCCCATTAAATTCATCTTGCTTTCTTACTTCTTTTTGAAATATAAAAGCCTTTAAAATCTCATCTGCTAATTCCTTACTGCTTACATTTGAACTTGCATCATAAGAAACCTCATCAACTGCAACATATAAATCAATCCTATCATAAATAGGCTCTGAGATTTTGCTTTTGTATTTAACAATATCACGCTCAAGGCATTTGCAAGTTTGCTCTTTTTTAAATAATTTGCCACACGGACATGGATTTAGCGCTGAAATAAATAAAAACTTAGTCTTATAAGATATTTTTGAATTAACCCTAGAAATATTGATTATATTATCTTCTAAAGGCTCTCTTAGGCTTTCTATAATTTGCTTATTAAAATAACTAAACTCATCAAAAAACAAAACTCCATTATTAGCAAGTGCGATTTCGCCAATTCTTGCATTCTTTGTCCCACCTCCTAAAATTGAGCTAATGGTTGAACTTCTATGCGGACTTCTAAAGCTTCTAATTGATGAAAAATCAAGCTTTTCATTATTTAAACTCTTATACGCATTACTTTCTAAGATTTCATCAATACTAAGCGGAGGCATTATATAAACAAGTCTTTTAGCACACATACTCTTACCACTTCCAGGAGAGCCTTCTAGCATTATATTATGCATTCCAAGTGCTGCGATTTTACAAGCTAATTTTGCTTGATTTTGCCCTCTTATGTCTATAAAATCTAGTGGAAATTCTGTATTTTTAATATAAGTTTTATTATTTATTTTGATTAAGGATTTAAAAATATTTTCATTATAATTTATTTTAAACTCATCTTTATTCTCGCTTAGAAAAAAGCTAAATGCTTCGTTTAAATTATCAACTGCGTAACAATTTAGATTATAAATAAGACTTGCTTCATTTGCTAAATCTTTTGGAATTAATACCTTAGTATTTGGTTTAACACTTGCTAAAAATAATAATATAGAAAATAAATTTGAAGTGCTTTTTAATTTACCATCAAGTCCAAGCTCTCCAAATACATAATAATCATTATCTAAGTCTTTTTCATAAAAATAAACCAGCAAAGCGATTGCTAAATCAAAATGACTTCCTTGTTTTGGAATATCTGAAGGGCTTAGGTTTATTACTATTTTTTTACAAGGCAAAGAAAAATCATCAAGATTTGCGAAGGCTGATTTTATCCTATCAACGCTTTCTTTAATACTTGCACTCGGTAAGCCTACTATATTAAAAGATGGTAAGCCTTTTTGAATCATTATTTCTATATTTATTTCACAAAGTTCGTTTGAATAAATTGCTGATTTTATATTTTTCATTTTAAAACCTTAAATAATTTCAAACAATTTAAAAAAATAAAGTAAATATTTAAAAGAAATATTAAATTTATTAAAAACTTGCCGATATAAAAAAAAGGGGTTTAAATGCAAATTAGTTCAATTAATCAAAATGTAAAAACATTAATAAAACAAATACAAGTATTTGATACGCTTGATAAAAAAGAATTAAAAAAAGACTTAGATAAAGGCTTAGAAGTTAGCCAAATAGCAGAAAAACACAATGTATTAATAAATGATACCGAAGAAGAAAAATTAAACAATATTCTAAAAGATATTCCTAAAGATGAAAATTTCAATGTATATGAACCAAATGCCTTGCAAAAAGCTATGCAAGGTCTAAAGCAAGAAGGTTTTTTATATGCTAGTTTGCAAAAAGAATTGATGAATTCGCAAGTTTTATATGGCTTAAAAGATGATGATTTCATTGCTTTTAGAAAGTTAAAAGCCTTGCAAAATGATACTACAAGCAATAATATTTATAATCAAATTTTTAGACAAAACAATACAGATTTAAAACAGCTTTTAAAAGAAAATGAATTCATTTATTTAAAAGTTGGTAATGAATTAGATTTCGTTGGACTTGCTTGTGGTAAAGACGCTTATTGTGATAAATTAGCTGATTTGTTAGCAAGAGAAGATTTAAGCCTTGATGATTTTAAAAATGAATTTATAAAACTAGCAAACGAAATGCAAAATCATTTTGATGAAGAAGTAATGAAAGCTTCAAAAGATAAAGATGATGATTTTAAACCCATAGAAAGTAAGAGCGAAAATATAAAAGAAAGCTTGAATAAAATTGATATAAATAAAATCAAAAATGATAGAGATTTATTAGCTATATTTTTAGCATATAAAAACGAAGAAAACATTTATGATAGAAGAGTTTAAATTCCTATTTCAAATTCTTTGAAAAAATCGTGGAATTTAAAATAGGAATTTGAAATATTATTTTAAGTTCTAAAACACTCCTAAAAGCATTTAAAACTAAAGAAAATATATTATTCTCTTTTAAGAATATTACAAGTTTATAAGCCTATAATTTTAATTAATAATTTTAAAATTAATTTAAGGAGATGTATGAAAAAGATATTTTTAAGCTGTATTATCTCATCGTTTGCTCTTGCAAATACGATGTATTTAAACAAAGATGTTGAAGTTAAACTTGACAATAAATTTATAGGAACTGCTAGTTTATTAAGCCCTGTAAATGTTAAAAGTATAAATAATGGTAAAGCTAATGTTGAGCTTATTGGTTATGTTAATGATAACTATCAAGAAGAAATTGTAAAAAGCTTTATGCAAGTTGAAAATTATATGAGTTTTCATGATAATGATAACAACCCTACATTTAAAGGTGATGCAAATCCATATATAAAAATGCTTGAACTAGTTCAAGATGAATATGGCGAAGATTGGCATAAAGTAAGCATTAATTTTACACTTAATGAAAGCGATTTAGTGGCTAATAAAGATGAGATTTTTAAGAGTGCGAAAAGTCTTTATGAGCAAACTTGCTCACCTTGTCATTTATTGCACGATACGAAAGAATATTCAGTAAATCAATGGCCATCAAATCTTGAAAGTATGATAAGTTCAGGTTATGTAGAGCTTGATAAGGCTAGCAAAAGTTTAATTATTAAATATTTACAAAATCACGCAAAAGATATTAAATAAAGGAGAAAATTATGAAAAGAAGAAGTTTTTTAAAGCTAAGCGCACTAACTACTGCAAGTCTTCACGCTAGTAAAATAGAAGGCGTAAAAGATACTATTTTTGATGATAAAAAAGTATTAGTTTCTGATAGATTTGGACCATTTTATGCAAACATTAATAGTTCTCAAATAGTAAGCGTAACTCCATTTGAAGGAGATAAATTCCCAAACACTATGAATAACTGCGTTCCTGATAGAACACAAAACGAAAGCCGTGTTTTATATCCTTGCGTTAGAAAAAGCTATCTTGAAGGTAAAAAGAAAAACGACTTAAGAGGCGAAGAAGAATTCGTAAGAGTTAGCTGGGAAAAAGCACTTGATTTAGCTGCAAAAGCACTTAAGGATAATTTTGATAAATACGGCCCTGAAGCAATTTATGGTGAATGCTACTGGTGGGGTGGCTGGGGTAAAATTAGTTGGGGAAGAACCACAGCTCATAGAATGTTAAAAATCTTAGGCGGTTATGTAGAAGAAAGTGGGGATTATTCAACTGGTGCTGGTATGGTAATCTTACCTCATATTTTTGGCTCAAACACAGTTTATGAAGCACCAACTACTTGGAAAAGTATTTTAGAAAACGCAAAAAGCGTTGTATTTTGGGGAACTGACCCACTAGTAACTAATCAAATCGCAGTTGGAACACCAACTCATACAAACTATGAATATTTCACAAAACTAAAAGAACTAAGCAAAGCTGGCAAAATCAAAACTTATAGCGTAGATGTATATGCAAATAACACAAATCGCTATGTTGAAAGCAAATTAATCTCAGTTCGCCCTAATACAGATACAGCAATGATGATAGGAATGTGCTGCTATTTATATGAGAGCGGAAAATATGCAAAAGATTTTATTAAAAAATACACAGTTGGCTTTAATAAATTTAAAGAATACTTCATGGGCGAAAACGATGGAGTTAAAAAAGATTTAGCATGGGCAAGTGCGATTTGTGGAGTAGATGTAAAAACTCTAAAAGATTTAGCAGATGATTTATGCGACAATAAATCAATAATAATTGCAGGCCGTGCAATACAAAGACAAGACCATGGAGAGCAAGCTCACTGGATGATTACAATACTAGCTACTATGCTAGGTCATATAGGAAGCACTGGTTGTGGATTTGAGTTTAGCTTAGGATATTATTCACAAGGCGCTGATAAATTTATAGCACCTACTCTTAAAGGTTTAGCTTCAGTTCCTAGCGAAAACTTAGGAGATGAAAATAGCCCTTGGAAGAAATTTGAAAATATAACAATTCCTAGCTCAAGAAGTATTGATGCAATGCTAAATCCTGGCAAAGTAATTGATCAAAATGGTAAAAAAATAAAACTTCCTCACATAAGAGTAGCATTTAATGCAAGTGGCTCATTCTTTACTCGCCATCAAGATGTAAATCGTGCGGTAGAAGGATTTAAAAAAGTTGATACTATCATAACAGCTGAGCCATTTTGGACTGCACAAGCAAAATTAAGCGATATTGTTTTACCTGTTGCAATTGAGCCTGAACGCTACGATATAGAAGCTAGCACAAATAGTGAATACATATTCTTAAATAAGCCAGTAATTGAGCCTATGGGAGAGAGCAAGAGCGACTTTTGGATTTGTAAAGAGATTTGCAAAAGATGGGGCGTTGAAGAAATCTTTACCGAAGGTAAGGCTAATGAACTTGAATGGATGAAAGATATTTATAATGACGCTTTAAGACAAGGAAAATCATTAGGATACAATATGCCAAGCTTTGATGAAGCACTTGAAGCTGGTTTTGTTAGATTTGATAAAGTGAATAAAGATACTGAGTATTACACAAGACTTAGTGATTTTGTAAAAAATCCACATAAATATAGATTAGGAACTCCTAGTGGAAAGATTGAAATATACTCTCCAACAATTGCAAAAATGGGTTATGATGATTGTTTAGGACACCCTGCTTGGTTTGAACCATTTGAGTGGGTAGGCAATAAAGAACAAACCAAAAAACACCCATTAGCAGTAATTAGTCCGCATTCAAGATTTAGATTACACTCTCAGCTAAATAACTCTTTAATTAGAAATTATGCTGAAGTAAATGGTAGAGAACCTATGTTAATTCATCCAGATACTGCAAAAGCAAGGGGAATTAAAACAGGAGATATTGTAAGAGTTTATAACAATAGAGGTGAGATTTTAGCTGGTGCTTTAGTAAGTGATATCGTAAGAGCTGATACTATTATAATTTGCGAAGGTGCTTGGTATGACCCTGAAGTTTATGGCAAAAAATCACTTTGCCAACATGGTTGCGTAAATGTTCTAACTCGTGATAAAGGAACATCAAAACTAGCTCAATCAAATACAGCTCATACAACATTAGTAGAAGTTGAGAAATTTAAAGGCGTAATTAAACCTTTAAGAGCGTTTTCTAAACCTAAGATTATTCAATCTTAATTTTAAGTAGGAATTTGATTTTTCAAATTCCTATTTTGTATTTTAATTCTCTATTATTTTTACTAAAAATAAAAAGAATTTGAAATAGGAATTTAGATTTTAAAAACTCTTAAATGAAAGCAAAATCCGAATTCAAATTCCACAAAAAATATGCTAGTTTTTTGCTGATTTTATAAGCTTAATTTAATCTTCTTTAGCTTAAATAATTCCTTTAAATTTTTTAAGGATAAATCGTGTCAAAAAAGATAATAATTTTTGGAAGCTTGAATATGGATTTTTCCATTGAATGCGACGAAGTTCCCAAACAAGGGCAAACAATAGAAGGTAAAAACCTACTAATAAGCGATGGCGGTAAGGGAGCAAATCAAGCCTTAGCCTGTCAAAAATTAGGAGCAGATGTATTAATGATAGGCTCAGTTGGAAATGACGCCTTTGCACCTGCACTAATAAACAATCTAAAATCTCATGGAATTAACACCGAAAATATAAAAATCTCTTCAAATTGCAGTAGCGGAACAGCTTTTATAATTCGCTCAAACAATGATAATCGCATAATCATCAATAAAGGTGCAAATCACAGCATAGATGAAAATGAAATAAAAGAGATTTTAAACACTCTTTATAAAAAGGGTGAAATCAAAAAAGATGATATTTTTATCGCTCAATTTGAATGCGACATTAAAGCAACTTTTGAAGCCTTAAAACTAGCAAAAGAATTAGGATTATTTACGATATTTAACCCTGCACCTGCAAAAGAAATTGATAAAGATATTTATAAATACATTGATTTATTTATTGTAAATCAAAGCGAAGCAGAGTTTTATACTAATATAAATACTGATACAAAAGCTTGTTTAAAAGCTTTATTAGATTTAGGAGCAAGAGAAATAATACTTACGCTTTCAAGCGATGGAAGTGCATATAAAAATAAAGAAGTTGAAAAATTTTTCAAAGCATATAAAGTAAATCCTATTGATACAACAGCAGCAGGAGATACATTTATAGGTGCTCTTGCAGCAAGTCTTGCAAATGCAAAAACAATTGATGAGGCAATAGATTTTGGCTCAAAAGCAGCAGCTCTAAGCACATTAAAACTAGGAGCACAAAGCTCAATTCCAAGCATTGATGAAGTAAATAATTTTTCTAAGGATACAAAATGAAAAGACCAATTATAATAGATACAGATCCAGGTATTGATGATGCTTTAGCTATTGCAATTGCACTATTTTCTAATGAATTAGATGTAAGGCTAATTAGCACGGTTGCAGGAAACGTAAGCATTGATAAGGTTACAAACAATGCTTTAAAATTACTAGCTTTATTTAAAAAAGATATACCTGTTGCAATGGGTGCAAAAGAGCCTTTAATAGAGCCTTTAATAGACGCATCAAATGTACATGGCTCAAGTGGAATGGACGGCTTTGATTTTCCTAAGCCAAAAATTGAATTATTATGCAAAAATCACGCAGTATTAGAGCTAAGAGATACTATTTTAAATAGTAAAGAAAAAATAACTCTAGTTCCTATTGCTCCACTTACAAATATAGCATTATTATTTTCTATGTATCCTGAAGTAAAAGATAATATCGCTGAAATCGTTTTAATGGGTGGCTCACTAGCTCGTGGAAATAAAGGAGTTTTAAGCGAGTTTAATTTCGCAACCGATCCAGAAGCTGCTAAGATGGTGTTTAATTCAGGGCTACCTATTGTGATGGCTACACTTGATGTAGGACTTAAAGCTCTTGTGTATCCTGAAGATATGGCAAAGATTGATGAGTTTGGCGAAGTTGGAAAAATGGCTAATGCACTATTTAAAAAATATCGTGGTGGTAGCTTTAATACAGGGCTTAAAATGTATGATAGTTGTGCTATCGCTTATCTTTTAAAGCCTGAGCTTTTTAGCGTTAGTGAATGCTTTGTAGATATAGAATTAAATGGATACGCTAGAGGTGCTAGTGTTGTGGATTTAAAAGGATATTTAAAGCGTGAAGCAAATGCAAAAGTTTGCACTGATATTGATGCAAATGCCTTTAGAGAGTGGTTTTTAAACTCGCTTAGTAAGTGTATTTAAGGATAATAAAATGATTATGTATATTAGTGCAATTTTAGGCGTTTCGCTTATTATTTATATGCTTATTAAAAACCTTGATATTAAAATAAGCTTGTTTTTTGTAGGTCTTACTCTTATGTATATTGCTATGTATAGTGGTGGCGATATTGCTATTAAGGGCTTTAAATCAAGTGGCATTGCTTTGCTTGACCCACTTCAAGCAATTGCAATAAAGTTTAAAGATATTTTAACTAAGGCGGGATTTGTTATCCTTATTTTAGGTGGATATACAGCTTATATGAATAAAATTAGAGCAAATGATGCAACTGTAAGCTTACTTATAAAACCTATAAAATATATAAAATCGCCTTATATTTTAGTGCCTGTGGTGTTTTTATTAGGCAATTTATTATCAATTGTAGTTCCAAGTGCTTCAAATCTAGCGATAATCTTGCTTGCTACACTTTATCCTATTATGAAAAAATCAGGGCTTTCAACTCTTAGTGCGGCAGGAATTATCGCAACTACTGCGACTATTGTGCCAACTCCTTTAGGAAGTGATAATATCGCAGTTGTAGGAGAATTAGTAAAGTTAGAAAGGTTTGCAAATCTAAGCGTAAGCGAATATGTGTTTAATTATCATGCAAGGGTTTCAATTCCAACTATTATTTTTATGGCATTTGTGCATTTATTTTGGCAAAAATATTGCGATAGCAAAGAAAAGATTTCAAGCGATGATAATGTAAAGAGCGAAGAATTAAAAGAACTAGAATTTAGTCCAATTACAAAAATTATTTATGCCTTTTTACCACTACTTCCGATATTTTTATTAGTTGGGGTTTATTTATTTAGTAGTGCTGCAATTAGTGTTGAAATAGCTGTATTTTTCTCATTTATCGTAGCTATTGTTTGTGAGCTAATTAGAACAAGAAATATAAGACTTAGCCTAGATTTAACGCAAGAATTCTTTAAAGGTATGGGTGGAGCACTTTCAATCGTTGCACTACTTGTAGCTGGAACAACCTTTGTTGTAGGTCTTCAATCAATAGGAATTATCAAGGCTTTAGAAAGCTTTATGAGTAGTATTCAAGGCGATGGAATAAGCTTTGTTTTACCACTTATTTTAGTGCTTTTAACGGCTGTAATTGTTATATTAAGTGGTAGCGGAAATGCTTTGTTTTATGCGATGGCTCCACTTTTTGTGCCACTTGCAGCGGCTGCAAATATAGATGTATTAGCTATATCAATTCCTATGGGACTAGCTGGAAACTTGCTAAGAGCAGTCTCGCCAGTATCAGCTGTAATAATGATAGTAGCAGGTAGTGTTGGCAAAACCCCACTTGAAGTAGTTAAAAGAACAAGTGTGCCTATGATAGCAGGAACTATTTTTATGTTCGTTTTATCTATGATTTTTTATATGTAATAAGCACTCTTAAAGGGTGCTTAAAACCATGAATTACGAAGTAAAATTTACAAGAAAACGCATAAAAAACATAATCATAAAAGTGCGAAAATATGGCTTAGTTGAAGTAAGTGTGCCGTATTTTGTAAATATGAATAGAGCAAAAGAATTTTTAGAGCTTAAAAGTACTTGGATTAAGCAAAGAATGCAAGAGCTTTTAGCAAATCAAGAAACTACTAATCAAATAAGCTTTTTAGGCAAGAATTACGAGCTAGAATTTGAATTAGGAATTACAACTTCTTTTTTATTGCAAGATAACAAACTAATCATAAAAGCTACAAAAGATAGCGAAAAGGCTAAAAAGATTTTAGATGATTTTTATAAATTAAAATCACGAGAAATATTTAGCGAGATTTTAAAAAGATTTTGTGTAATTGTGGGTAAAGATATAAAGGCTTTAAAGCTTAGAAAAATGACAACTCGTTGGGGCTCTTGCAATACAAGAAAAGCTTATATAAACCTAAATACCGAGCTAGTTAAAAAAGATATTTTAGCAATAGAAGCTGTGATTATGCACGAGCTAACTCATCTATATCACGCTGATCATTCAAAGGCTTTTTATAACAAACTTTTAGGCTTTATGCCTGATTACTACGAGCGAATAAAATTGCTAAAAATGGAAAAAGAAATTTAAAAATATTTACATTAAACTTTAATTCTATTTAATCCATTAAATATTTTAATATTTATTTTAGAGTTTTTTAATAAAATTAAAATTCTAATATCACTTCAAAGGAATAAAATGAAAAAACTTTCACTAGGTTTAATTTTAGTTAGTATTTTAAGTAGTGCTGCTTTAGCTCATGAAAATAGATATTCTATTGAACAAGAATATGCAATTATTAATTCTTGTGTTGGAAACAATTCATACAACAAATCAAAATGCATATGTGCATTAAGAAAAACACAAAAATCTTTTGATGAATTTGAAAATACAAATCGTTTTTTTAACGAATTTAATAAAAATTTTAAGAATTGTTATTGGTTATAATTTATCTTCACTTATTTAAATGACAGTAAGATAATTTTAATAAATTATTAACGCATTTATCCCCAAGAATTTGTCTTTCGAATTCAAATCTATCTTGGGGACTTAAATAGTCATAGTATTTTTGTAATTTTTCTATAGTACTACGCCTTGGATTATCACTATCTCTGTCTAGTAATTTTTTAAATGATTCATAAAAATTATTTATCTCTTTTTCGTTTTCTAAATTCTCTACTTGTTCTGCTAATTCTCTAGCAACTTTTACAAGAGTTGTGTTATTGATAATAATGTAATTATCTATCTTTTTCTTAAGTTCTTCTACTATTTCTTTATTTGTTTTCATTTTTTTGTCCCTAAATGTCCCTAAGCCAAATTATATACTTCGTTCGCTTTGCAAAGTAAATAAAACGAAAGGAGATTAGATGAAACCACAAGATAATGCAGCAAATATGCAAAATGCTAACAAGGGTGTAAGCGGTGTTAATAAGCAATATGCTCAAAATCAAGGCAACCGCGGAGCACAACTAAACCCAAATAATAAAAAATAATCACTCCTAGCTTAAGGCTAGGAAATTAATTACGAAATGAACGACAAAAATTAAAACGGATAAGAGTTACGAAAATTAAGAAATTGAAAGGAAGTACTATGAGTAGTTTATTTGGCTACGAAACAAAAGAAATTTTAGAAAATGATAAATTGTTATTAAGCAAAAATTCAAAAGATTTTTATGTATATAGGTTAAAAAAGGATTTAAACAATCTTTATATAAGTGCATTAGCTTATAGATTGTGTAGTATTGAAGATGAGAATATAATAAAATGTGAATTTTATGAAGATAAAAATTATTATTATTTTATAACCGATGTTTATCAAGAATTTGAGCTATTAACCAATACTAGCCTTTGCTTTGCTGATAGTTACAATCAAAAATGTTTGTTAAATATCAAAAACCTAATAAAGCTTTTAGATTCTTTTATAAAACTTGAAAAACTTGAATTAAATGATTGTCTAGCTGATAAATTATATATAAAAGACAATAAATTATATTTGGACTTTTTATGCAATAAATTGCTAAATAATAATATATATCAAAACAATTTAGAAGTATTTAAAAGCATTGCCAAAAATTATTTTTCTATTAATTTAGATATGTTTAATGATTTTGATGAACTTAAAGAAGAGCTTTTAAAATATATAAAAGAGCCTTCTAGTTTATTTGAGATTAATTTCTCAATTGATGTTATATCTGGCTATGTTGATTTTATGCAAAAACAAGATAAATATTTGCTTCATCATCAAGCAAAAGAAAATTTAGAAAAATACATAAATAACCATAAGCCTTATTTTCTACTAGATTATGATAAACAATCAAGAGAAGAAATAAAGATTGCTTTAGGTGATTTTGTGTTTTGTTGCAGTACTAAAAACGATAATTATTTGTATTGTTTCCACATAATGTTTGATAACAATGCTAGGCTTGATGAGATTTATAAAAAAGGGCTTTATAAAGAAAATATTAGTTTTGTAATTAGTGAAGATGAGTATTTTTCAGGACTTAAAGTAAATAAATTAAATAATTTATATGAAGAATTAAGGCATTTTAAAACAAGTTCAAAAATAAGCTCAAGTGTAAAATCTGTTAAAATGGAAGAAGATTTATTAAGAGCTGAAAATGAATTTATCCAAAGCAAAAAATTAAGCCAAATAGGAATAATAGATAGCTTTAAAGATAATCAAATTTGTTTTTTAATTGAAGATTTTAAAAAACACTTCAAACAAAATCATAGAGTAATCATAAAACAAGCCAAAACCACATTAAACGATGTTGAAGTTCAAGGGGTGGTAGAAAAATTTGTAAGCTCAAAAGGTTTATTGTATGTAAATCTTAATGATGAATATTCGGGAATAAAGCTCAAGCAATACGATAAATATAAAGATTTTATAAAATACAATATTAGCTATGATTATCAAGCCGAAGAATCTGTATATAAGAAAAAAGAAAGAGCCTTATTCGAGCTTAAAAACAGTAATGTTTATATAAATAATCTAGCAAATAAATTATGTGATCCAAATGAAAGTTTTACGCAAAATACGGTTGTAAATCTTGAAAGATTTTTTAACAATGATTTAGATGAAAACCAACAACTAGCAGTTAAAAAAGCTTTAAGCTTGCAAGATGGAAGTGAGATTTTGCTAATACAAGGACCTCCAGGTACAGGCAAAACCACCACTATTGTAGAAATTATTAGGCAGTTTTTAAAAATACATCCAAATTATAAAATGCTTATAAGTTCTCAAAGCAATCAAGCAGTAGATAATGTATTAGAAAAGATTGTAAAAAGAGAAAAAAAGGTACTAAGAATAGGTAATGACCTTAGTAAAATGAGCGAAATTGCTAGAAAATTTACTCCAGATAAACTAATTAATACTTTAGTATCAAAGAATCTAAAACAACTAAACAAAAACCAAATACAAGAATATGAAGATTTTCAAGCAAATTTTAAAGAAACATTGCAAAGCATTACTTCAAAAAGTGCAAAAGATAGTGCTACTGAGATGTTTTTTATAAAAAATGTAAAGCTTATTTTTGGCACTCTTATTGGCATATCATCTTGGAATAATTTTAGAGAGATTGTTTTTGATTTAGTAATAGTTGATGAAGCAGGAAGAGCTACTTTAAGCGAATTATTAGTGCCTTGCATAAAAGCAAAAAGAATTATTTTTGTAGGAGATCACAAGCAATTAGCTCCTATAATTGATGATGAAATTGCAAACAATTTAGAGGAATATTCAAAGGCTGAGGTTGTTACATCTTTGTTTGAGCAAATTTATGAAAGCAATACTAAATTTCCTAATCTAAAACATAGATTAACATACAATTATAGAGCACATGAAAGCATTTGTAATCTTTATAGCAATGTATTTTACGAAGGCGAACTAAAGACTAAAGAAGAATTAAACGAATTAAAGCAACACAATATCCCTTTTTACGATAAAAATGCAATATGGCTAAATACAAGTAGATTAGCAAACAAAACAGATGAGCAAAAAGGTACTGGTAAAATTAATCGTTGCAATGCAAAGGTAATTAATAAAGAACTTCAAAAAATGTTAGAGCATTGCAAAATAAACGCTTTAAGCATAGGAATCATTACTCCTTATAAAGATCAAAAACATTTATTAGATAGTGCTTTAAGTAAAATTGTAAAGCAATATAAAGATGAAAAATTAGAAATTGATATAGGTACGGTTGATAGTTTTCAAGGAAGTGATAGGGATATTATTATTTATGATTGCGTTAGATCAGGAGCAGGCAATAAAGCAAAGATTGATTTTATAGCAGATGAAAAAAGACTAAATGTATCATTGTCAAGGTCAAAAAAACTGCTTTTAATTGTTGGAGATATTGAGTTTTTATATAAATCAAGCACAAATAAAGGCATAAATCCATTCAAAGAAATAATTGAATACATGCAAAACAATCAAGATTGTTATGAGATAAAAACATTAGGAGATAGTGATGAGAATTGATAAAGACTTAATCCAGCATAAATATGCTTATTTTGGAGAAGATAAAAATTATGAACTTTATGATATAAAAGAAATTTATTATCCTGTATATAAAGGTGTAATAAATTGTAGTTTTATAGAAAATGAAGAGCTAACAAGGATAGAAGAAGAGATATTAAAACTCTTGCAAGTTATAAAAGAAAATCACATTGCAAATATATTAAATATAACTTGTATTGATAAAGATATTTTAGGAACTATTTTATCTGAGCTGTATTATAAAGGATATGTTGATAAGTTTTTGCAAATAGATAATAAAGGCAAAAAGTATCTAAACGGAATAAGAGCTAGAAAAACCATTGAAGAAGAATTATGTGTATTATTTGATGGGATTTTAGGCGATATTTTAGAGATTTCAGAGTCAAATATCCTTGTAGAAACAAAAACAAATCAAAACGCAATCGAGCTAAAGCCAAACAATAGTGCAAGACCAAGAAACGAGGCTTTAAACGATGAATTTATTGATGATTTAACCTTAAAGCAAGTTATTTTTGAAAGTGTTAGAAATTTTAATAAAAACAAAAATCTTTATAAAATTAATGAGATTAATAAGATTGGAAAGTATTTTAAAAAGCATTTAGCTTGTTTTTACAAAAATCAAAACGAAGAAGAAAAAATCATCGTTTTAAACGATGAATTAGCAATAGATGAAGAATTATCAAGATTATTTGAAAATTTATTAGAGTTAAACAAATTTAAACCTAGAGAAAACAAAGCAGATGAAGAAAATAAAGAAAATTTCAATAATTATAATTTTGGCATTAAGATTGAAGAAGGAGCTATTATTAATGAATGTTCGCACGGAAAATACCTAAAATATACTTTAGCAAATGCAAAAAAAGATGTGTATATTCAAAGCCCTTGGGTAAGAGCGGTTGTGCTGAATGAATATCTTGATGATTTTAAAAATGCCTTATTAAAAGGTGTAAATATTCATATCAAATATGGCATTAAAAAACGCAATAGGTTAGATAAAGAGCCAATAGATGATGAAGGTTTAAAGATTTTAAATAACCTTAGCTCAAATTATAAAAACTTTAAAATCTATCAAGATAATTCTCATGAAAAGATTTTGATTTGTGATAATGATTATATTATCAACGGTAGTTTTAATTGGCTAAGTTATAAGCATAATTATGGCAATGAAAGAAAAGAAAGCTCAATGATTTCAAAAAATAAAGATAGCATTATGAAAAAAATAAAAGAATTTAAATAAGGGATTTTCCCTTATTTAAAATAGATATTTAAATTAGTTTAAATGTCTATTTCAAATTCTTTGATAATTTAAGCAAAAAATATTGATAATTATTATATGCTAGGAATAAAGCCAAATAATCCGAGCAAGGGTTAGAAAAGAACAAATATAAAAGTATTTGGAGTTTAAAAATTAAAAGAATTTGAAATAGGAATTAGAATTGTAGCTAAAGCATTCGCAAGACTATTTTAAAATTAATCAATACTTTTATTTTATACGGTCTAAATATTGTTTTTAAATTCATATTTCCAATTCTAAGCTTTATTATCTTTGCTTATAGATGAAAACAATAAAATCTTTTAATCCTCAAGGATTAATTTGTTATTTTCTACGCCTTTTATCTTAATCTTATCACCTTCTTTTAGGTGTGAGATTTCATCTGCTTGCCATAAAGCTCCCTTATAATACACCATGCCGTTTTTAATAACTCCAAAACCGCTTTCATCTAAAAAGTTATCTTTTACAATCTCTTGATTTTTTTTGAAAAATTTTTTAAATAAAAGCAATAAACCAAGCGATAAAACAACACATAAAACAAGCTTTATTTCAAGACTAATTTCTACAAAAAGCCCTAAAACTCCAACTATAAAAAACCCAATCGCAAAAAATATAACATAAAAGCTACCAAGCAAAAGCTCAATAATTCCTAACACAAACCCAGTAGCTATCAAAATATAATCAATCATTTTTCTTACCGATAAAATCTTTTAAAACACTCAAAGCTCCGATTAACTCACTGCTTTCATAAGGCACTATTATTTTGTCTTTGCTTTCGTTTTTTGCTAGCTCTAAAAACGCCTCAACCCTACCCTTTGCTAGTAAAAACTCAGCCGCATTTACATTTTCGCTCATTGCTTCATTTATATTGCGAATAGCTTCTTTTTGACCTAAAGATATTGCGATTTGCTCGTATTTTTTAGCATCTGCCATTCTTTCTATGGCTTCTGCGTTTAAAACTTGCTCTTGTTTTAGCGCTTCTGCGTTTCTTATAAGTGCTGCTTTTTTAGCCTCAGCGTTTAGCTCAATAGCTCTTTTTTCACGCTCAGCTTTCATTTGCATATTCATAGCTTCTTCAATACCTGCTGGAACTGAGATTTCTGATATCTCAACTCTCATTATCTTTACACCCCAGTTATCTGCTGCATCGCATAAAGCCATTTGCAAAGCTGCGTTTAATCTATCACGACTACTTAGCGTATCATCAAGGTTCATTCCACCTATTTCACCCCTTAAGGTTGTCATTGCAAGGGCTGAAATTGCCATTTTATAATCTTCTACATTATAAACAGCCATTTTTCCATTAGTTACCTTTAAATACACTATGCCATCTACTGATATATTTACGTTATCTTTTGTAATAACTTGTTGTTTATCTATATAAATAAGCTGTTCTCTTATGGTTATTACAGCTCTTGGAACATCTAGTACAGGGAAGATTAAGTGAAATCCACCGCTTATTTCTTTATGAAATTTCCCAAGCCTTTCAATGATGATAATATCACTTTGAGAAACGATTTTGATAGCTAGTTTTAAAAACAAAATAGCTAAAACTAATAAAACGAAAATAACAAGATTTAAACCAGAAATTTCTAACATAAAAATCCCTTAAAATAATTTTTAACTAATATATCAAAATATTATTAAAACTTTTAAGCCTTATTGTTCGTAACATAATTCATAATTCAAATTCTTAGCACTTTTAAAAGATTTATATAAAGATAAAATTAAAACTTTAAATTAACATAATTTTATTAAAATTAAAAGTTTTAGCGATTTTATAACATTAAATAAGGAATATTATTATGAAATATAAATTAAGCTTATCATTATTAACTTGTTTAGCACTTAGCAGTGGACAGATGTTCGCTGAAGATGATTTAAACATTGTTTGTCCTAACGGAACAAATCCTTGCGTTATTAATGGAAAAGAAGTTAAAAACGATAATAAAAATACTGTAGATAAAATAACTCTAACAAATGGTGCAAAACTTACAAATAATGGAAATGATATCAATATAAACGAACTTACAGTTGATGGGACTTCAACCTATATAAATGCTAAACATTCGACTATAATTAATAAATTTACAAGTACAGCAACAACAGATCAAAAAGTAAATTTTAAAATAGAAGGTAAGCAATTAGAGATAGGTGATTTAACATCAATAACTAAAAATATTATACAAAATACAAATTTTACAGGAAATTCAAGCTTACATCTAAAAAATGTTAGCATAGATAGTAGCGTAACTAATGATGTAGGGTATATAAACTTAATAGGTAGTGAGGTTAATGGTACAACGATAATAACAAAAAGAGATTTAAGTCTTAAAAATAACACAATAACTAACGCTACCTTAAAAGCTACTTCTAATCTAAATGGAGTGGCAGAAGGAAATATTTTTACAAATAGTAAAATGGACGGTAAAGGAACTTACAAAGGAAACACCTTTACAGATACAGAACTAGGTTTAGACACCACAGGTACGATAAATTTAGAAGAAAATACATTTAAAGGCGGAAAGCTAAAAGCTCAAGGAAAATATACTAATAACACATTTACTAAAAAAGACCCCAAAGACCCTAACAGTAAAGGTGCTGATATAGATACTGGCTTTGATGGTTATATAACTTTTGCTGGGAACAATACATTTGATAGTGTAAATATGCATAAAACTACAGCAGATCAGTCAAATCATAATGTAGTTTTAGATTCTAACACAGAAACTATTTTTACAAATAGTACTCTAAGTAATATATCTATCAATGGTAATAGTAATACTTCTGTAAACAATAAACTAACTATAACAGGTGGAAAGCTAACCAACACAACAGTAGGTTCTCATAAAACAAATACAAATGTTTCAGATTTAACTTTAGATGGTGTAACTATTGATAATTCTGGTGTAACAAATCTTAATCACAACCTAAGAGCTCAAAATATCACTATAACAAATGTTACAAACGCAACAGGTGCTAAGATTAATGCTCAAACTAAACTTGACATGACAGGCTCTACACTAGATGCTACAAGTGCAATCACAGCAAAAGAAGCTGATATTAAAACATCTACTGTAAATGGAACTACAAATGTTACTAACAAACTAACAACTACAGGTTCTACCTTCGTTGGCACAGTAACGGCGAATGATTTGGTAAGCCAAAAAGATACAAGTGGAAAATTATCAGAATTTAATGAAGTTGTAAATATCACCAACTCAATCACATCAAGCGATACAACATTTACTAAAGATGTTACAGCTAATACAATCACAGCAAACGCAAATTCTAGCTTTAACGCTAACACTACAGCAACTAATAAAATAACTTCAGATGGTGCTACATTTGGTGGCTTAGTAAAAGCAAATGAATTAGAAACCTTAACAGCTAACAAATCAACATTTAAAGGTAATGTAGATATTACAAACAAAATTACATCAGCAAATGCTACATTTGAAGCACAGATAAAAACAGCATTTCTAGACGCTCAAAAGGATTCTACATTTGGCGTAAATAGCAATGTAATTGCAACAAATATAAATGCAGTTGGCGCTACATTTAGTGGCACAATAGCGAAAAATAATTCAATCACAGCTGATAGTTCAACATTTGAAAAAACAATCGATACAGGTAAGCTAACAGCAAGTAACGGTTCTATATTTAAAGGCACTGTAAAAGCAAATGATTTAGAAACTCTAGCGGGAACAGTAGCTTCAGAATTTGCTAACACAGTAAATGTTACAAACACACTAACATCAGCTAATGCTAATTTTACAAACAATGTAACAGCAGGAACCATCACTGCAAACAATGGTTCAAGCTTTGGTGGAATTACCACAGCTAACACAATCACAGCTAATAGTGGCTCAGTATTTGATACAAATAGCAATGTAAAAGCAAACGATAATATCATAGCAAATGCTGGTTCAAACTTTAAAGGTTCAACAACAGCAACCAATAAAATCACTTCAAACGGGGCTAGTTTTGATGGTACGATAAATTCAGCATTCCTAGAAGCAAATGCAGGTTCAACATTTGCAGCTACAAGCACTGTAAATGCAACTGGTATTAAAGCAATAGGTTCTACATTTAGTGGAAACATAGTTAAAAACAATTCAATCATAGCAGATAGTTCAACATTTGCAAATGCAATTGATACAAACAAACTAACAGCAAGTAATGGTTCTAAATTTAATAGCTCAGTGAAAGCAAATAATTTAGAGACTTTAGTAGGAACAACAGCTTCAGAATTTGCTAGCACCGTAGATGTTATAGATACATTAACATCAGCTAATGCTAATTTTAAAGGCAATGTAACAGCAGGAAACATAATAGCTAACGATAAAGCAATTTTTAGTGGCATAGTAACAGCAACTAAGGAAATCACAGCTAACAGCGGTGCAAACTTTACAAACGAAGTTAATTCAAACATACTAATAGCAAATAATGGCTCAGTATTTGATACAACAAGTAAAGTAAAAGTAACAGATAGCATTATTGCAAATGCAGGCTCTAAGTTTCATGGTAGTGTAACTACTGATTTCTTAGCAGCTGATAAAGGTGCAGAATTTACAGGTACAACTGATGTAAGACAACTATATGCTAAAGGCTCAAATTTCGGTGGCACTGTAACTATTAGTTGTGATAAACCTGATGAATGCGAATCAGTAATAGATGATTCTACCTTTAATAACTTGACCTTAAAAGAACAAACAAAAGTAACGCTAGATAATGGCTCTACAGTCAAT
>NZ_JACGBH010000010.1:0-82747 GCF_020138295.1 Campylobacter sp. Cr9
AACTTTATAAAGTCTAAATATTGTTTTTAAATTTCTAATTTAAATTCTTTTATTTTTAAATACTTAAATATAAGTTTTAACTACTTTTATATTTCTTTTAATTCCAGTACTTATTACTTAGCTAGGTTGGATTTGGTTTGGGTGTTTTGGGTGTTTGGGTGGTTTATTCCGAGCTTATAATGATTGTCAGTAATTTTTGTTTAAAATTTTAAAGAATTTGAAATAGGAATTAGACTTATTTTGATTTATTTTATCGCTAAAAATAGCTGTGATTACGGCTATTATTTTTTAGATTTTATGTAAAAATAAATTAAAATCGTAGATATTAAAGCCATAGCAAGAGTTAAAGTGCTATTATGAATATCTCCTAATTTTAAAAAGCAAAATTTAAAAAAGGCATTTAAAATACTAAATAAGGTAAAATGAAATAAAAAGCCTAAATCTTTCTCGCCTTTATAAAAATTAATAATATTTTTACAATAGATTTTAGTCGCAGATATACTAAAATAACTCCATATCATAAGCAACAAAAAACCTAATAAAAAACCACGAGTATAAGCATCATCGTCATCTATAAAAAACCATGGCAATAAGTATCTTAAAGGTATTAAAGTAAGTATAAAAGTATCCATATATAACATTAAAAAAGACCAAGAAATTACATATAATAAAACAAGAAATATTAAAACTTTAAAGCAAGTTGCAATAAAAACTTTTATTAATTTATTATATATCCATTCTAACATGCTAAATCCATATAATTTTCTTAATCTTTAGATAAAAGCATTTGTTTTATTAAGTTTTAAGCTAAGAATAATATTTCTTAGCTTATTTTAAGATATTGTAGTTTTCACAAGCTATGTTATTGCCTAAATCACAAGCTTTTTTATAATATAACTTAGCCATATTTTTGTCTTTTTCGTGAAATAAAACGCCTAAATTATTGCACGCATAAGCGTCTTTATTATCACAAGCTTGTCCCCAAAGAATAGCAACTTTATCATAATCTTTTAGCTCATAATATACATTTCCTAGATTATAACAAGCATTATAATCCTTTGCCGAGCAAGCAATTGAAAGATATTTGATAGCTAGATTATTATTCTTTTCGTTAGCATATAAACTACCTAAACCATAGCAAGCTTGCATGATGTTTTCATCACAAGCTTTTTTCCAAAATATTTTTGCATTATCTAAATTTTGGTTATTTTTATAAAACACACCTAGATTATAACAAGCGTCTTTATAATTATTTTCGCAAGCTTTGGTTAAAGGCTCTTTTGCTTGATTAAAATCACTAGCGTAAATCCCAGCATAAAAACAAGCTTCATAATTGCCATTTTCACAAGCTTTATTGTAATACTTATTAGCATTTAGCTTATCGTTATTTTTGCTATAAATAACACCTAAGTTATAACAAGCATTGCTAATATCACCATCGCAAGCCTTTATAAAATACTTAGTCGCTGAATCTAAATCATTTTGATTAAATAAAGCCACGCCTTGATTATAACAAGCTGCAGCGATTTTGCTTTCTTCACAATCGCTTAAATAATCAGCACCTAAAATTAAACCAAAACTCATTACTAATAATAATTTCTTCATGTTCTAAACTCTTGTAATTTCTTATTAAGCTCTTCAGTCATCTCGCTTAAATGACTTGCAGCCCCTGCGATTTCTTCAACGCTTCTTGCGTTTTCATTCGTAATTATATTCATATTGTTTAAATTATTTAAGATTTTTTCCATATCTTCGCTTGTATTTATATAATCATGAACCGTTTGTTCGCTTTGATTTATAGCATTTGTTACACTTTCTTTCATTGTATGCATGTGTTCTTTTGTAACATTTGCGATATTGCTTAAATCTTGCATTTGATTTGAGTTTATATTCATTTGTTCGCTTGTATCTTTAATACCTTGAACGATAACATTTATAGTAGCATTTACTTCGCTTAAGCTTCTTTGGGTTCGCTCAGCTAGTTTTCTTACCTCATCAGCAACTACTGCAAATCCACGACCTGATTCTCCTGCACGAGCTGCTTCAATAGCAGCATTTAGTGCTAATAGATTTGTTTGGTCTGCTATTTCATTGATTATTTCAAGTACTGATTTTACATTATCAGCATCTACGCTAAGTCTTTCTATTTTCATAGCAAGTTCGCTTTCAATGCTTGCACTATTTATTATTTTACTACTTAGAGTATCTATTTCTTTGTTTGAGTTTTCTATCATTAATAAAGCATTATCTAATGAAGTAGTAGCATCTTTAGCTTTTTGAACGCCAATATTTAAAGCGTTTTTAGTATTTTGACCTTTATTTGCTATTTCGCTTACTATTAGGCTTCCTTCTTCAGCTCTTTTACCTGTTTGTAAGCTTGTATTTCCTAATTCACTAGCAATTGAAGCATTTTCGGTAGAAATTGTTTTAGCTTGTGCTATTAAAACTCTAATTTTTTCTAAAAATTCATTAATAGCTTTTGAAGCGTGAGCTATTTCATCATTTCCTTTTACAACTAGTTTATTCGTTAAATCACCATCTCCACTACTTAATTCAACTGCTTTATTCTCTAATACTTTTAAAGGTTTTGATATAAATGTATTTGTAAAAATATAAGCAATTATCATTAAAACAATAAAGCTAATTAAACTAATAAACATAAATTTTATAAAATCATCAAATTGAGCATCGCTTAATTCTTTAGCATTTTTATCTAAAAAGCTATAAACATTATCTAAATCAACAGCTGTGCTAAAAATATAACCACTCTTTTTATCTTGTAAAGAATATGCTAAAAATTTTTTAGTGCTTCCATTTTGGTATCTAAACTCATATTCACTAAAGCCCCCGCCGCTTCTACCTGCGTTTATAATATCTCTTATGAAAGCTTTATTATTTGCATCTACTGAGTTTATTTTGTTTTCACCTATCCAGTCGCTTAAAACGTGATAAATTACCATTCCATCATCTTGAAAAACTAAAAAACCTTTAGAATTATTATCATATCTTACTCTATCTAATTGATTTTGTAATAATTCTTTAAACCTATCTAACTTATTTTGTCTTTCTAAATCATCGTAAGTATTTCCTGCATATTGACTAATGCTTTCTACCAGAGTTTTTACTTGTTCTTTTCTAAGATAAATGCTTTCGTTTTCTATTTCGCTTAGCATTTTAGTTTCTAATTTGTCAAACATTTTGCTTGAGTTTATGCTTAAGGATAGAGCTAATAAAAACAAAGAGCAAAAGACTAATAAACTTATCTTAAATGAAATCTTCATTTGTAACCTTTCAAAAAATTTTTGTTAATAATAATTTTTTTATATAAATTTTTTATTAATTAAATTTTATTTTTTTATATTTTTTGTTCTTTTTAATTCGTATTAATTATTAAATAAGCAAAATTTGATTAAATCCTAGGAAAAAACTTAATGGAGGTCGTATGATTACAGGTGCAAAGATGATTTGTGAAGCTTTAAGGCTTGAAGGTGTTGAAGTAGTATTTGGTTATCCTGGTGGAGCTGCGCTTAATATTTATGATGAGCTTTATAAGCAAGATGATTTTAAGCATGTATTAGTTCGCCACGAACAAGCTGCTGCACATGCTGCTGATGGCTATGCAAGAGCTAGTGGTAAGGTTGGTGTTGCGATAGTTACAAGTGGTCCAGGATTTACAAATACCCTAACAGGTATCGCAACAGCTTATGCTGATAGTATTCCTATGGTTTTAATCTCAGCTCAAGTTGCAAATTCGCTAATAGGAACAGATGCTTTCCAAGAAATTGATGCAGTTGGAATGAGTAGGCCTTGTGTAAAGCATTCTTATTTAGTAAAAACTATTGAAGAATTACCAAGAGTTTTAAAAGAAGCATTTTATATAGCAAGAAGTGGTCGCCCAGGTCCTGTTCATGTAGATATTCCAAAGGATATTACAGCAATTAAAGGCGAGTTTTCTTATCCAAGTGAAGTAAATATGAAAACTTATAAGCCAACTTATAAAGGCAATCCAAGACAAATAAAACGCCTAGCACTTGCATTAAGCGAAGCTAAAAAGCCGCTTTTATACATAGGTGGTGGCTGTATTAGTTCAAATGCTAGTGAAGTTATTCGTGAGTTTGTTAAAAAGACTAAAATACCTGCAGTTTGCACTCTAATGGGCTTAGGTGTATTAGAACACGATAATCCATACAACCTTAGAATGGCAGGAATGCACGGAAGTTATAGAGCTAATATGGCTATGAGTGAATGTGATTTGCTAATTTCATTAGGTGCTAGATTTGATGATAGAATTACGGGTAAGACTAGTGAGTTTGCAAAATTAGCAAAAATAGCTCATATAGATATAGACCCAACTTCAATTTCTAAGATAATTAAAGCTGATTTTCCTATCGTTGGAGATGTTGCTAATGTTTTAAGTGAGCTTTTAGCTGAGATTAAAGATATGGAATTTGATTTAGGAAATTGGCATGGTATTTTAGATAGACACGAAGCTTTATATCCATCATTTAGTTATGAAGATAGCGATGAAGTATTAAAACCACAATGGGTTATAAATGAATGTGCAAAAATTAGCCCAAATGCAAATGTAATCACAGATGTAGGACAACATCAAATGTGGGTGGCTCAGTTTTTTAAATTTAATGAACCAAGAAGATTAAGTACAAGTGGTGGATTAGGAACTATGGGTTATTCAATTCCTGCTGCTTTAGGTGTTGCTTTTGCAAAAAATAATGAAGTTGTGCTTAATTTCGCAGGTGATGGCTCGTTTTTGATGAATGTTCAAGAGCTAATGACGCTTACAGCAGAGCGTAAAAAAGTAATTAATATTATTTTAAATAACGCTTATTTAGGAATGGTTCGCCAGTGGCAAACTAGATTTTATAATGAAAGGTATTCAGAAACAAATCTTGAAGATGTTCAACCTGATTATGAAATGCTAGCAAAAAGTTTTGGTTGTGATAGTTTTAGAGTAAAAACTAAAGATGAGTTTATAAAAGCTTACAATGAATGTTTAAAAAGCCCTAGACCTTGTGTAATTGATGTTATAATTTCAAGATTTGAAGATGTATTGCCAATGGTTCCAGCAGGTGCTGCAATTTATAATATGATATTACCACAAAAATTAATAGCAAAGGATAGCAAATGAAAAGAGCTTTAAGTGTAATAGTAGAAAACCAACATGGAGTTTTAAGTAGAGTTGTAGGGCTGTTTTCAGGTAGGGGCTATAATATAGATAGCTTAACCGTTGCACCAATTGCTGGGACTGAGTTTTCTAGAATTAGTATAATTACTAGCGGAGATGAAGCAGTATTTGAGCAAATCACTAAACAACTTCATAAATTAATTAGCACTTATAAAGTGTTTGAAAATTGCGAGTTTGTTGAGCGTGAATGTGCTTTGGTTAAAATTAGTATAGATCAAAATTTAGCTGGACTTGATAGTTTATTAAAAGGTTATAATGGCACAATAGCACATTCAAATGATGAATATATAACGCTTTGCGTAAATGATACAGGAGATAGGATTGATAATTTCTTAAAAACTATCAAAAAATATAATCCTAAAGATTGTGCTAGAAGTGGCGTTGTTTTAATGGAAAGTTAAGATGAAGAATTTAAAAGAATTATGTGAAATTATAGGAATAAAAACAGAATTTGAAATAGGAATTAAGGCTCTTAATTCCTTAGAAGATGCTAAAGAAAATGAGCTTAGTTTTTGTGTAAAAGATAATGATGCTTTAAGAACTACAAAAGCAGCAGCGGTTTTAATTGATGAAAAACTAGCTAAATTTTTACCTAGTGATGTGATTGCGATAATTTGTGATGATCCGAAATATGCTTTTGCACTTCTTAGCAAGGTCTTTGCAAAAGATTTAATAAGAGCTGGCAAAAATGCTGTTATAGGCGAAAATACAACTATTATGCCAAATGTTTATATAGGAAAAGACACTAGTATAGGAAATAATTGTACTATTATGGCAGGTGCATATATTGGTGATGGAGTTTGCATTAAAGATAATGTAATAATATATCCAAATGTTACAATTTATAACGATTCTATCATAGGAAATCATTGCATAATTCACGCAGGAAGTGTTATTGGAAGCGATGGTTTTGGATATGCAAGTAACGCTAAGGGACATTTTAAGATTTATCATAATGGTTATGTAGAATTGCAAGATTTTGTTGAGATTGGCTCTTGCGTTTGTATTGATAGGGCTGTATTTTCAAAAACTCTTATTAAAGCAGGAACTAAAATTGATAATTTAGTTCAAATAGGGCATAATTGCATTTTAGGTCAAGGTTGCTTAGTGGTTTCTCAAACAGGATTAGCAGGTTCAAGTGAGCTTGGAAATGCTGTTGTAATGGGAGGTCAGAGTGCTACAAGCGGTCATTTAAAAATAGGTGATCGTGCGATTATTGCTGCTAGGGGCGGAGTTAGTAAAGACTTAGCAGGCGGCAAAGTTTATGGTGGTTTTCCTATAATGGAGCAAAGAGAATGGTTAAAAATGCAAGCAAAATTAAAAAGGATGAATAATGAAGGCTGAGTTAATTAGCTCAATTTTACTTAAAGGCACTCAAAGTGGTAAAATCTCATTAGCAAATATTAAAAATCCTTATGGAGAAGGCAGTAGCGAAGTATTAAGCATAGCAATATGCTTAAAAGAAAACGAGCCAGAGTGGAAAATCCATGTGCCTTATGAAAATTTAGACGAATTAATAATAGCTTTACAATCAATTAGCGATAAAAGGCAATAAAATTGATTAAAACCCATTTGAGAATTTTTGAAATTGTGCTAATTCTTATGATGATTAGTATTGTTTTTGTATTTTCAATGGGATTTTTTACTTATGTAGGACAAAAATCTCCTTATGGATTTTTGTTTTCTCAAACATTATTTGCAGTAATAGGCGTTTTGATTATTGTAGTTTTTCAACTCATAAAAGAAGAATATTGTTATAAAATCTTATATGCAATTTTTATAATTAGTTTAATCGCTTGTATGATTATGCCTTATTTGCCAGCTTCTTTGGTTGTTGAGACTAAGGGGGCTAGAAGATGGATTAGGTTGCTTGGTTTTTCTATTGCACCATTGGAGTTTTTAAAAATCTCAGCTTTTTCTATATTAGCTCTTACATATTCAAGAAAAATTGATGCAATTAAAAGAACTTTTAAACAAGATTTATTTTTATTATTGCCAACTCTTTGTGCTTATTGCTTGATTTTTGGTTATGTTTATGTTACTCAAAATGATTTAGGTCAGTGTGTTGTGGTTGCTGCTAGTATGTTTGTTATGGCTTTAGCTGCTGGAATTAGCTTTAAGCATATTTTTTATTTATTCATAGCCGCTATTGCTTGTGGGGTATCTTTAATAGCACTGCATCCTAGAAGACTTGAAAGAGGGCTTGAGTGGTGGGGAAGTATTCAAGATTTTATCTTGCCTATGTTTCCTGAAGGTATTCAAGAAAGTTTAAGAATAGCACACGCAAGTGAGCCTTATCAAATCTCGCATAGCTTAAACGCAATTACTCACGGAGATATTTTAGGGCAAGGTTTTGGGCTAGGCGTGTTTAAATTAGGGTTTTTAAGTGAAGTTCATACGGATTTTATTCTCTCAGGTATTGCAGAAGAAATAGGCTTTTTTGGATTTTTTGTAGTTATTTTATTGTTTAGTTTTTTAGTAGCTTCTATTTTAAAACTATCAACTTATATGAAAACTAAAAGAGATTATTTGTTTTGCATAGGATATGGCTCTTGTATGTTTTTTACATTCTTAATGAATGTAGGTGGAATTATTTCATTAATTCCTTTAAAAGGAATTGCAGTGCCATTTCTTAGCTATGGTGGAAGCTCGATGCTAGCTAACTCCATTGCGATAGGAATTTTATTAAGCATTTTTAAACATTCTCAAGAAAATTATGTAGGAAGTATGTAATGATAGCAATCACTGGTGGTGGAACGGGTGGTCATTTAGCAGTAGCTAAGGCTGTTTCAAAAGAATTAGATGAGTTTATTTATATAGGTAGCACTAAAGGACAAGATACTTTATGGTTTAGTGGAGAAAATTGTTATTTTTTAAAAAGTAGTGGCTTTGTAAATCAAGGAATATTAGGCAAAATTAAGGTAATTTTTTCTTTAATTGCTTTAGTTTATGAGTGTTTAAAAATATTTAAAAAACATAAAATTACTTGTGTTTTAAGTGTCGGTGGGTATTCTAGCGTGCCTGCTAGTCTTGCTGCTATTATTTCATTTCGCAAATTAATAATTCATGAGCAAAACTCAAAAATGGGTTTGGCAAATCGCCTTACAAAGCCTTTTGCTACAAGATTTTTTTCAGCTTATGAAAAAGAGCTTTGCCCTTATCCTGTGCAAGAGAAATTCTTTAATATTAAAAGAAAAAGAAATGAAATAAAAACAATCTTAATCATAGGTGGCTCTCAAGGTGCTAGATTTTTAAATGAATTTGCACTTAGCTTATATCCTAAATTATTAGAAAATAACATTAAATTAATTCATCAATGTGGTGCTAAAGAATTAGAAAAATATGAAAGAGAATACGAAAAATTTGAAATAAAGCCAACCTTAATAGGTTTTTCAAATGAAATTGAAAAATATATGCAAGAAGCTGATTTTGCTATTAGTAGGGCTGGAGCAAGTGCTAGTTTTGAGCTTATAAATGCAGCTATTCCAACTCTTTTTGTGCCATACAAATATGCTTATAAAAATCATCAATATTTTAATGCTTTGTATTTGGTAAATCAAGAGCTAGCTTTTATGTGTGAAGAAAAGAATTTGAATTCGGAATTAGCATTAGATCTAATCTTAAATGAAGGTTTAAAATACGCTGATAATTTATATAATTTCAAAAACATAAATGGAGCAAAATTTTTAGCAGATATTTTAAAGGAATATTGATTTGAGCTTTTTTTCAATAGAGTTTTTGATATTAATTTTTATATTTTTTATATTATTTAATAAACTTGATATAAAAAAACAAAATTTATTATTACTAGGATTTAATGCCTTAGTGCTTTATTTATTTAATCCTTATTGCTTGTTGGTTGTTTTTGTTTTTAGTATATTTATACATTTTTTAGCTTTAAGTGTTTATGTTAGAAATACCAAAAACATTACTTTTTTAGCATTAGCTTTAATTGTTTTAAACCTTTGTGTTTTTAAATATTATTCTAGTATAAAAGATAGTTTTGATTATGTATTAAGTCTTTTAAATATTCAAATTGCTGATTTAATCTTTCCTTTAGGGCTTAGTTTTTATACATTTAATGCAATTACTTATATAGTGTGGGTTTATAAAGAAAAAAGAGAACCAGTTAGCTTTGCGTTTTTATTTACTTATCTTAGTTTCTTTGCTACTTTTGTGAGCGGTCCTATTTTTAGATTTGCTAATTTTAAAGAGCAGTTTTTAAGATTAAAACGCTTTAAACATAAGGATTTAATAATAGCTAATTTATTGCTTGCACTTAGCAAAGTATTTTTGATACTTCCTTTTGTAGATAAATATTTTTATGCTTTTTTAGATGAGTTAAATACTCTTAGCTTTTTAGGTTTATTAAACTGCTTTTATTTATATTCACTTAAATTATATTTAGATTTTAGCGCTTATGTTAATTTAGTTAGTGCATTTGCTTTTATGATAGGATTTAAATTACCAAGGAATTTTAACAATCCTTTTAAAGCTAGAAATATCCAAGATTTTTGGAAAAGATGGCATATTAGCTTATCAAATTTTATTCGTGATTATATTTATATTCCATTAGGTGGAAATAGGGTAAATAGAACAAGCTTAAATATAATAATCGCTTTTGTAATTTCTGGTATTTGGCACGGAAATACTTATAATTTTGCTTTATGGGGTTTAGCTCATGCTTTAGGGCTTATTTTTATTTCTTTATTTTCTTACAAATTTAATAAATTTTTAGCCTCATTTATTACTTTTACTTATGTTAGCATTGTTTGGAGCTTTTTTTATTTTGCTGATTTTTCGCAAGTTAAAGAATATTTTTTAAGCTTTTTAGCCTTTAATAGTATAAATAATAAAGAATTATTAGTATTTTTAACTATATTTGTTTTATTTATAATTAATTTTTATTCTAAAAACCATTTAGCTATATTTACTAATTTTTTAAGGCGTTTGAATATTTTTGTAAAAATTATTTTTATTAATTTAGTTTTATTAGTTGTGTTTATGTATATGCCAAGTGGAATTCCAAATTTTATTTATGCAGGATTTTGATGAGAGAGTTTGTTTTTATAATTATAAGTTCTAGTTTGATTTTTATAGCTTTATTTAACGATTCGCTAAAAGAATACTACGAACAAACCTATCACAAAAGCATAGAATTTGAATCAGGAATTACAAAAAAGCTAAGCGAATTTAAAAGCTTTTTAGAATATGAAGTATTTTTTGTAAAAGAAAAAGAAGAAATTAAAGAAATAGTAAAAGAAACAAAACCAACAAAAGATGAAATCAGCAAAAAAGCAAAAAATAAAATCTTGCTTAAATGCTATTTGCCATATAAATTAAATGAAAATACATTAGCAAAAGCAAAAACTCTAAGTCTTAGCAAAGAAAACGGGGTGATTTTATTAGGCGATAGCTTAATGCAAGGCGTTGGAGTTGCGATTTGTAATAATCTAAAAAAGCATAATATAAAATGTGAAAATCTTGCAAAGCAAAGCACAGGCTTGCTTAGAAAAAAATACTACGATTATGCAAAGGTTTTAAAAAATTCTTTGAATAATTCTAAGATTAAAAATATAGTAATTTTAGTAGGTGTTAATGATTTGTGGGATGTTAATGAAAATAATAAGCTTTTAATTTTTGGTAAAAGCGAGTGGAAAGCCTTTTATGCTAAAAGAATTGATGAATTAGTAAAAATCGCTAGAGAAAATGATGCGAATATTTTTTGGTATGAATTACCTGTGGTAAAAAATGATGAACAAAACGAAAAGATAAAAATCTTAAATGAAGTATTTTATGAATTAGCTAAACAAAACAATTATCAATTTATAAAATTAAGCTCATTATTAACCGAGCATTTTGATTTTTATATAAAGATAGAAGGCAAAAGCAAAAGGATAAGGTCAAACGATGGCATACATTTCACACCACTTGGGTATGATTTGATTTCACAAGATTTTTTTAAAGCAGTTGAAATAAAATGAGAATTTTAAGTATTTTTATAGCTTTATTTTTATTTTCATCTTGTAGCTCTTCTGTTTTAAATAGCATAATTTATAAAAAGCAAGAAGTAAAAGCTCCACAAAAATCAAGCAAAACACATCAAGAAAGCTTGATAGTAAAAGATGCTAAAGTAAATACAAATATTATAAAAATTACAAAAGAAGAAAAAAAGCAAGATATAAAAAAAGAAGTAAAACAAGAAATTAAAAAACAAATTCCTATTAAAAATATAAAACTACCTTATAAAAAAATAGCCTTTGTAGGTGATTCACACTTTGCAAGTGATTATATAAGCGCTTATTTTAGAAATGCTTTAGGCATTCATTCTTTAGGATTTATTCCTGCGATTTTACCTAAATGGCATAATCAATATTTAGCAAAATATAATAATTCAGGCTTTAAAGTAGAGTATTTGATAAATACAAAAGATAATTTAAGTTTTAGTGGAATTAATGCAAACTGCTTAGATAATTGCGAGATAAATATAGATTTAGGCTTTATGGCTAATGATATTAAATATTTGGAATTTAAATCAGGAATTTGGAATTTTAAAAACTATAAAAAGAATACAAATAAGATTAATTTTAAGCTAAGCTCATCAAAAATAGGGGGATTTTTAAGCAATAATTCTTCTTATATTGATAATCTTGGAATTAATGGTGCTAGTATTTTTAATTATTTAAGAATTGATGATGAATTAGCGTTTAAAGTCGCTGAGAAATTAGATTATGATTTGGTTGTTTTTTCTTTTGGGACTAACGAAAGCGTTTCAAATAAGATAAATCAAGAAATGTTTTTAAATAATTACAAAAAAATCATCAATATTTTCAAATCAACAAATACAAAAATAATTCTTCTAATTCCACCAGAACCTACATTGTATGTGAATAAAAACTATGTAAAAGGAGAAAATAATGAGCTAGTAAGAACTCTTATTAAAAAAGTGGCAAAGGAAAATGGTGCTTATGTTTTTAATATAGATGAGCTTATGCAAAAAGAAGGGGGTAAAGCTGCTTGGATAGCTAATAAAAAATCATTAAAAAATACACATCTTAGCAAGTTGGGTTACGATTATGTAGCCTTAAAATTATTAGAATTTTTAAAGATTACAAAGGATTAAAATGAAAGATGAATTAATTTATCATTTAAATGATAAACCGCCATTATCTCGTGCAATTTTAGCTGCTCTTGTTCATTTACTAGCTATGTTTGTAGCTGTTATTACTCCATCACTTATAATTGGAAAAGGCTTAGGATTAAGTCCTGAGAATGCGACTAGAATAGTGTCTATGTCATTGTTTGCAAGTGGGGTTGCAGGATTTATTCAAATGATGACTTTAAGAATAGGTAAGTTTCAAATAGGCTCAGGCTTACTTAGCGTTCAAGGAACTAGCTTTAACTTTGTTAGCGCTATTATTGCAGGGGGATTAATATTAAGAAAGCAAGATTTAAGTGATGCTGAGATTTTAGCAGCAATTTTTGGAACATTAATGCTATGTAGCATTACTGAAATGCTTGTATCAATTAGCCTAAAATATGTAAAAAGAATAATTTCAAATCTAGTTTGCGGAATCGTCGTAACCATAATAGGACTTACTCTAATTAGCGCTGGTCTTGTTAGTGCAGGGGGTGGCTTTTCAAGCATGAATAAAGACTTAGCACCTAATTTACAATTTGCAAGCCTTGAAAACCTTGCTTTAAGTGGAGTTGTATTGCTATCTATTGTGATATTTAACTCTTTTAAAAAGCCTATTTTTAGAGTAGGGGCATTGTTCTTTTCTATAATAATAGGATTAATCTTAGCTATATTTTTAAATAGATTTGATTTAAGCAATCTTCACACATCAAGTTTATTTATAGTTCCTGAACCTTTATATTATGGTCTTAGTATTGAACTTAGCTTAATTTTACCTTTTGCAATCATTTTTATAGTTACTTCGCTTGAAACCATTGGAGATATTAGTGCTACAAGTGAGCTAAGTCGTGAGCCTATGAGTGGAGAACTTTATGAAAGAAGGCTAAGGGGCGGTGTTTTTGCTAATGGGTTTAACTCTTTAGTATCGGCATTTTTTAATACATTTCCAAATTCATGCTTTGGGCAAAATAATGCAGTAATCGCACTTAGTGGGGTTGCAAGCCGTTATGTTGGCTATATTGTTTGTATTATGCTTATGATTTGTGGTGTTTTTCCTATTGTTGCGGAGTTTGCTTTAAGAATACCTGAGCCTGTAATTGGTGGTGCGATTTTAGTAATGTTTGGAACAATTGCAGCAACAGGAATTAAGATAATTTCAAGAGAAGAATTAAACAAGCGTTCTGTAATGATACTTTCAATCTCACTTGCTCTAGGCTTAGGAGTTAGCACTCAGCCACTTATTTTAGAGCATTTGCCTGATTTTTTAAAAAATCTTTTTGGCTCAGCTGTTGCAACTGCTGGATTTAGTGCGATTTTGCTTGAAATCTTACTACCAAAAGAAGAAAAATAAACTTTTTATAGGAATTAAAATTATTTTAATTCCTATTTCAAATTCCTTGATTTTAGTTTGCAAATAAGTTGATTAAGTATGTATTAAAAGGAATTGCAACAATATCGATAAGAACAGCCCCACATAATGGAACTATTAAAAATGCTTGTTTTGAAACAAGATTATATCTATTACAAGCTGCATTCATATTAGCTACTGCATTAGGTGTAGCACCTAAGCCATGCCCCATAAGTCCTGCACACATTATTGCACTATCGTAGTTTTTACCACATACTCTAAATACTACAAAAACAGCAAATAAAAGCAAAATCACAACTTGAACAAATAAAGTGATAAATAAAGGAGTCGCAACTGCACTAAGCTCATTTATCTTAAGGCTCATCATAGCCATTGTTAAAAATATTCCTAAACTAAGCTCACTTATAGTATCTATTGTGTATTGATTTAGTTTAAAAATCTCAAAATTATCATTAATATTTCTTACAATAATAGCTATAAGCATAGCACCAACATAGCTAGGTAAAGAATACCCACTAGCTTTGCTAAATTCAGCACTTAAGTAAAATCCAACACACATAATACATAAAATTAAAAATAAAGATTTTAAAAAGTCTTGATAGCTTGCTATGTGAATTTCGTGCTTTAATGGGTCAATATCTTGAATATTTTCATTTGTTTTTATCTCAAGCTTGTGTTTATTGATTAAATATCTACAAACAGGACCACCAAGTAATGAGCCACTAATTAAGCCAAATGTAGCAGCTGCTATTGCTAAAACTTTTGCATTATTAAGCCCTGTTAATTCTTCTACCATTTTACCAAACGCTATTGCGTTTGCATGACCTCCTTCAAGTGCAACAGCTCCACATAATATTCCATAAAGTTTATTTAAATCAAATATGCTCATCATAGAAATACCAATGAAGTTTTGCATAATAGCCATAAACCAACAGCATGCCAAATAGATTAAAAGTATTTTTCCACCAACTTTTAATAATTTAAAGCTTCCGCTAAGACCAACAACCGTAAAAAACACAACCATAAAAGGAGTTTGTAGGGTATTATCAAATGTGATTTTTATATCAGCAAAGCTTAAAATCCATACAATAATACTTACCAAAAAGCCTCCTACAACAGGAGCAGGAATACAAAATTTTTCTAAAAAATTGATTTTTTTCTTTAAAAACATTCCAAACAATAAAACACCTATACTAATTGCTAAAACACTCAAACTATCAAATTTCATACAATTTTTCCTTTCTTAATAAATAATATGCCAAAAAGGCACTAAGTCTTGCAGTATGATTATCAACATCATACAAAGGATTAAATTCACAAATATCACTAAGCAAAAGTTTTTTAGAATCAAATATAAGATTTAATAAAGGAATTATTTGCTTAAGACTAATCCCAAATACAGCAGGAGCACTAACTCCAGGAGCAATGCTTAAAGAAAATACATCAATATCTATGCTTAAATATATATAATCGTTTGCATTTAAAAAGTCTTTTAAAACATCAAATGATTTATCAAACTCATAATCTAAAACATATTTTGCTCCCATCGTATTCATAGTATTAAAAAGAGCTTTTGTATTTGATAAAGAACTTGCACCTAAGCAAAGATAATTAAATTTATAATTATTTTCTTTTGCGTATTCATAAGCTTTATAAAAAGAATTGCCCGAAGTATGCAAATCTTGAATCCTAACATCAAAATGAGCGTCAAAATTAATAACTCCTACGCTTTTTTTACTATCAAGCAAAGCTTTGATAGGTGCAAGCGAGCTTTCGTGTCCGCCACCTAAAATAACGCAATATTCATTATTTTTAAGAGAGTTTAAAACCTTTTCATAAAGCATTTCATCAGCACTCTCAAGATCGCTAAATTCACTTATATTTCCTAAATCATCAAAAATAAAATCATCATGAATTGCAAAATTAGCCATAAATTCTCTAATCTTTAAAGGTGCATTCTCGCTACCAATTCTGCCTTTGTTTCTTTCTACTCCAAGGCTTGAGCAAAAGCCTAATAATTTTGTTTTAGAAGTCTTATCAAGGCATTTGAAAAGTCTTTTATGGATAATTTCATTTCCATCATCTCGTCCGTTCCACATATTTTCTCCTTTTAAAAAATTAGTTTAAAATTTTTTAAATTAAGATTTGTGTAAAATTCATAATAAATTTATTTAATGTGTAACTTGGTAACAAAAAAATAGGAAAAAATTTTATATTGTTATTTTATCAATTAATAATTTTTATTATAATTAAATAAATATTATCAAAGGAATTAAATCATGGGAAAAAATCTCTCTTTAAAATCACAATTATTTATAGGTTTTGCAAGTATTCTTGCATTTATTTTGGTTATATTTTTTAACGGCTTTATAAAAATACAAAGCGTTGAAAATGATTTAAATACCATTAGTGATGTAAATGCTCTAAAACAGCGTTATGCAGTTGATTTTAGGGGTAGTGTGCATGATAGAGCTATTGCTATTAGAGATGTTGTTTTATTAAATTCTAAAGATGAAATAAACAATACTATTTCTTCAATCAATAAACTTGAAAATAATTATGAAATCGCAGCTAATAATATGGATAAAATCTTTTTAAACCCTAGTTTAGTAGATGAAAAAGATAAAGAAATATTAGCAAAAATTAAAAATGTAGAAACAAAAACTCTTCCTTTAATTAAAGAAATCATTAATCTAAAAGACAAAAAGGCTTTCAATGAAGCTAATGAATTGCTACTTAATAAAGCAAGATTTAGTTTCGTTGAATGGCTAAATGTGATTAATGAATTTATTGATTATCAAGAAGCTAAAAATCAAGTTTTAACAAAACAAGCAAGAGGAACAATCTCAGGCTTTTTAAGTAATAGTATGATTATTACGATTATTGCCTTTGTTGTTGCTATTTTTTTAGCGCTTTATATAAGTAAATTAATCATAAGCTCATTAGGTGGAGAGCCAAAAGATGCAGTAAAGATTGTAAATAGCATAGCTCACGGAAATCTAAACACTAAAATAGATACAAAATATAAAGATAGTATGCTTTATTCTTTAAAAGAAATGCAAAATAGATTAAAAGAAATCGTAAGCGAAGTAATAGAATCTTCAAGAGAGCTTGAGACAAGTGCAAAAGAAGTTACAAACGCATCAAATAACGCAAACAAACTTGCAAACGAACAGCAAGTAAAATCAAAAGTATCGCTTGAGAGCATTAGTGTTGCAAGAGTTGATATGCAAGAAGTATTAAACATAGCTAATCAAACTAAGGATAATTCTTTAAAATCAGTTGAATTATCAAAAACTGGAATTGCTTCAATGAGAACAACTATTAATGAAATAGAAAAAATCACTCAAACCGTTAATTATTCTTCAGAGCAAATCAGAATGCTTGATAAACATACAACAGAAATTAGTAATAGTGCAGAATTAATCAAAGAAATAACAGAGCAAACAAACTTATTAGCACTAAATGCAGCAATTGAAGCAGCAAGAGCAGGTGAGCATGGACGTGGCTTTGCTGTTGTAGCTGATGAGATTAGAAAATTAGCAGAAAAGACTGATATTGCTACGAATGAAATCTCAAATATGATTTCAATTATTCAAAACGAAACTCATGCAACGGTAGAAGCGATACTTAAAACAGTTCCGCAAGTAGAAAATGGAATGAGATTAGCTAATGAAGCAAACAATGTGTTAGAGCAAATTAATATCCAAGCAAATGATTCATTGCAAAAAGCAAATGAAGTAAGTAATGCTGCAAAAAATCAAGCAGATAAGCTAAATAATTTAAATAATGATATGCTAAGTATTACAAATAGTGCAGAAAATACACATAAATCAATGCAAGATAATACAAAAGCAGCAAGCCATTTAAAAGACATAGCAAATATGCTTACAAATCATATAAATTATTTTAAAATCTAAAAAGATAGTGAAAGAATTAATTTCTTTCACTAAAAGTTAAAATCGTAATTCCTAATTCAAATTCTTTGATAATTTAAATAAAATTATTGATAATCATTATATGTTTGGACTTAACCAAACTTAATTTGCTTAAAACTAAAAAACTCTAACAAATCCAACAAAGCTTATTCAAACCACTTCGAGCAAGAGTTTAAAGTTTAAAAATAAGAGAATTTGAATTAGGAATTTAAAACAATATTTAGACCTTACATAAATTAAAAATCAAATTCTAATTTCATAATTCTTTTATTTTAAGCTTTAAATACTTTTATATTTCTTCTTTTTTAACTTTTGCTCGGGTTTGCTTGAGTTGGATTGAGTTGGATTGAGTTGGATTGAGTTGGATTGAGTTGGATTGAGTTGGATTGAGTTGGATTGAGTTGGATTGAGTTGGATTGAGTTGGATTGAGTTGGATTGAGTTGGATTGAGTTGGATTGAGTTGGATTGAGTTGGATTGAGTTGGATTGAGTTCCGAATATATAATGATTATCAGTAATTTTTGCTTAAACTTTTAAAGAATTTGAAATAGGAATTTAAAAACAATATTTAGACTTTATAAAACTAAAAAAGCTTATTTTTACTTTAATATAAAAACAAACTAAATTATTTTAAATTTTAAAAATAATCTTACGGGTGCTTAGAACAAATTTAAAACTTAATTCCTATTTCAAATTCTTTTATATTAAGCTTTAAATACTTTTATATTTCTTCTTTTTTAACTTTTGCTCGGGTTTGGTTTGATTCCGAGCATATAATGATTATCAGTAATTTTTGCTTAAACTTTTAAAGAATTTAAATAGGAATTACTAAAAAATATTTAGACTTTATAGAAAAAAGGCATTAATTAAAAAGCTAATTTCTAAACTTTTTAAGAATATTTTTGCAAGTGCTAAAATAAATTTTAAAGCAAATTCCTAATTCAAATTCTTTTATTTTTAGGAATTTGAAATAGGAATTACTTTGTGCTTTAAAGCTCTTTTAATAGATTTTTGCAAGAATTGTTTAAAATCATATAAACTTCTTCAAAATTACCTGTATACCAAGGATCAGGAACATTTTTATAACCTAAATCGCAATATTTACAAATAGGCTTTACTTTGTCTTTAAACTCAGGATATGCTGAAATTACATTATTGTAATTGCTCTCATCCATTGTAAGTATTAAATCAAACTCTTCGCAGTGCTTTAAACTAAGCTTTTTAGATACGAAACCACTACAAGCTATATTTTTTGATTTTAGAAGTTTTTTCGTTCCATCATGCATATCTTCTCCGTCGTGATAACCTGCAGTTCCTGAGCTTGAGATTATATAATTTTTATCTTTTGCTAAGTCTTTCATAACAAACTCAGCCATAGGAGAGCGACAAATATTACCTAAACAAACAAACATAATTTTCATTTTATTTTCCATTTAAAAAATCCTGTAAATCTTTACCAATCGGAGCTAGTTTTCCATCTTTTACATGAACTAATTTTACGATAGCTTCAAAAATTGCTTTATCATCTTTATAAATAACTTGTTTTAATTCTAAGCAGTATTTATCAAATCCCATAGGAATATTTTTAACTTCTAAAATATCTCCTAATTTTGCAGGAGCTTTGTAAATTGCTTTTATTTCTCTTAATGCAAAAGGATTGTTTTCTAAAAAATTCTTACCTTCATTTGCAAAAAACCATTCGCTTCTAGCTCTTTCGCAATATTTTAAATAATTTGTATGATAGACAATTCCCATACAATCAGTATCTTCATAATAAACTCTAATTTGCATGTTATTTCCTTTTGTAAGTAAAGAGTATGGCTATAAGCCGGGTTTTGTCTTGGATAATCATTTATCTACTTGCTATTTCACAATAGCACTCTAGCGAAGGGTTAAAAATATAAGATTAAAACCACCCCTTCTTGCTGCAGGTTGGGTTTATAAGCTGATTTGCTTTTCCTTGCAAAATCACTGGTGGGCTCTTACCCCGCCGTTTCACCTTTACTAATTTCTTAGTAGTCTGTTTTCTGTTACACTTTCCCTTAGGTTGCCCTAGCCATCTGTTAGATGGAACCTTATCTTATTGCAGCCCGGACTTTCCTCTTAATTAAAAGCGATTATCCGCCATACTCTTACGCCATTTTAACCAAGCTTGTTTAAGATAAAGAAAATTAAAGGAGCAAAAATGTATAAATATGTTTTACATTACCCAGCGGGAAATACCACAGCTTTGGTTTTTGGTTACAATGATTTAGATTTTAAGCAAATAAATGATGAGATTTTAGCTAAGCATAAAGATGTAGAGCAAGTTGGTTTTATATTTATGAATAAGCTTAGAATGGCAGGTGGAGAGATTTGTTTTAATGCTTTAAGGTGTGCAGCAAAATTTATTTTAGATTTTGATGATACAAAAGAAACAATTATTGAAATGAATGATAAAGAATATCAATGTGGAATTAATGATAATTCTTTTATAAAAGAAAGCGAACTTAGGCAAAAATATGAAAATAAAAAATTTTATTATATGAGAATTAGCGATAATTATGAGATTAATAAAATGAGCGATTATGAATATTTCGTTGATTTAGGCGATATTTTTCATGTTGTTTATACTAAAGAATTAGATTTAAATAAAATTGATTTAAAAGAATATGCTTATTCTTATTTTAAAGAGCATAATTTATTAGATAAAAAGGCTTGTGGTTTTATGTATTTACATAATAATTGCTTAGAGCCTATTGTGTGGGTAAGAGATATAAAAACTTTATTTTACGAGAGTGCTTGTGGGAGTGGAAGTTTTTCTAGCTTTTTATATATTAATAAGATTTTAAATAAAGATTATTTAGCTTTAAAACAACCATCAAATGAGTATTTGTTTTTAAGAAAAGTTGATGATTTGATTGAGATTAGTTCAATTATTGAAGATATTACTTAAGCTAATTCCTATTCTAAATTCTTTAAGAATTTAACTAAAGAGCCTTAAGCTCTTTAGAACATTAATCCATCTTCTTCTTGCTGTTTTAAGATATCGTTTCTGCTAGCTTTTGGTAAAGGAGATTTGTCAGTATAAAACCAAGATTTACCATCTATTACTCTTTTACTTACACCTTTTGGAATATCAAAATTTCTTTTAATATTTGGATGTGCTGCTAAGTATTTTTGCATAAAGTATCTAAATACAGGAGCGGCAGTTCTAGCACCGCCTTCGTAATATTTCATAGGTTTATTATTATCATTTCCATACCAAGTAATTACTTGAATACTAGGAGTAAAGCCTACAAACCAAGCATCTACGCTTTTATTTGAAGTTCCTGTTTTACCTGCTATTTCAATTCCTGCAACTCTAGCACCGCCACCAGTTCCAGCTGCAACAACATTTTTCATCATATCTATCATTAAATAAGTTTGCTCAGGTTTTACAAACTCAACTGCTTCTTTAGTTTCTAGTTTAACTTCATTGCCAAATTTATCAGTTACTTTTGTAATTAGTTTAATAGGTTGCTTTGTTCCGTAGTTTGAAATAATGCTATAAAGCTCAGCATATTCATAAGGGCTAACTCCGAATGAGCCAAGACCTATCGATAAATCTTGTGGAACATTAGTAAAGCCGTATTTTGTGATTGTTTGATGAACATAGCTAAGGCTTGTATCTAATAAAAGGTTGATTGTAGCTAAGTTTCTACTCTTAGTTAATGCTTCTTTTAAAGTAATTAAACCATTAAAATCTCTTCCGTAGTTTTTAGGCTTCCATATCATTCTTTTACCTTGAGCATCACGAGTTTCAAAAACTCTTGCAATATCTGCTATTTCACTAGCAGGTGAGTAGCCAAGATTTAAAGCACTAAGATATACAAAAGGCTTAAAGCTTGAGCCAACTTGTCTATTACTCATAGTAGCGCGGTTAAAATTACTCTTATAATAATCAACCCCACCAACCAAAGCTAAAACATCTCCACTTTTTGGCTCAGTTACAATCATTGCACCATTTATTTGGTTTAAATCAATATCTTTATCTCTTTTAATAAGCTCATCGTAACCAAATTTAATAGCTTCTTCTGCGATTTTTTGAGTATCTAAATCAATACTAAGCTCAACCTTATATCCACCTGTTTTAATATCACTTATTCCCATTGCTTGAAGCTGTCTTATAGCTTCATCTACAACATAAGGAGCTTTATTTTGAGTTAAACTCTCATCATATACAATAGGTTTTAAGGCTACGTTTTGTTTATATTCAGCTTCGCTAATCCAACCTAAATCATACATTCTTTTAAGCACTGCATTAGCACGAGAAAGCGATAAATCTATTCTTTTTGTTGGATCATAAGTGCTTGGTGCTTTTGGTAAGCCTACTAGCATTGCCATTTCTTTAAGGCTTAATTCATCTAATTCTTTATGAAAATATCCAGCTGCAGCTGTTTTTATCCCATAATATCCGTGTCCTAAGAAGATAAAGTTTAGATATCTTTCTAAAATTTGCTCTTTTGTTAGGTTTTTTTCAATTTCATAGCTAATTAGTGCTTCATTTATTTTTCTTTTAATACTCTTTTCATTTGTTAGATAATGGTTTTTTACAAGCTGTTGAGTTAAGGTTGATGCACCTTCTGCTAAGCGACCTTTTTGAATATCTTTAATGATTGCTCTAAAAATCGCATCAATATTAATTCCTTCATGCTCAAAAAAGCTAGTATCTTCAATAGCAATTAACGCTTCAATAAGTCTTGGTGGAATTTCTTCAAATTTAGCATAAGCTCTATTTTCATTAAATACATTCGCAAGTAGATTGCCATTTCTATCATAAAATTGAGTTGTAAGGTCTAAATCAAATTCCTTATAATCAATATCTTTACTTTCTACTACATTTAGAAAATATCCTAAAATTAAGCAACCTATAATTCCACAAATAGCTATAAAATAAACAAAATATTTCAATAAAATCTCCTTAAATCATCGTGCTTATTAGCAAAGCAAATAATACACCTATACAAGAAATCAAAATGTTTAATGGTATGAAATAATAAACAATTAATGCAATTTTTTCGCTACATACTAATAATTTATTTTCTTTTTCTTTTTCACATAAAATAAATTGATAATAAATATATAATAAGTTTAGTGTAGCAAAAGCATAAAGCGACCATTGCGTAGAAGCTAAAGTGCTAAATAACGGGTCATTGCTATTGTTTATCATAACAAAAACAGCACTAAAAGCCATTATCGCCATTAAGATAAAAAAAGCATAGATTTGTTTTTTTAAATTTTTTAAAGTTTTTTGCAAATCTTCTTCGTTTTCACATAAATAAAAACTAGCATTTGCCCTAATGCCTATATGAAGACCTATAAAGCAAATGCCTGCTAATAAATGTATATATGGTAAAATTAAGCTATCAAGCCCTAGCATAAAGCCTTCTTAATCTCATCTTTTGCTAAAGCTAAAGCTTCGTTTAATTTGCTAGTATCTTTTGCACCTGCAGTAGCAAAATCATCTCTACCACCGCCGTTTCCACCTAAAAATTGTGCGATTTGTTTAGCTAAAGCACCAGCTTTAATATTTGTATTTTTTGAACCAACTGCTATGCTTGCTTTATCATCTTTGCCTGATATTAAAACAATCACAGCTTTATCAAATTTATTTTTAAACTCATCAATGTCTGCTTTAATATCAAAGCCATTAAATTCACTTACACAAACATTAACTCCGTTTATTACTTCATTATTTAAATTATTTGAGCCGTTTTTTAAAGCTTGTTTTAGTTCTTTAATTTCAGCTTTTAAACTCTCTACGCTTTTTAAAATATCATTAGTTTTTAGGCTTTTTTTAATGTTTTCAAATTCCGAAATTAAATTCTTTGTATATTCTTTAGCTGCTTTACTTGCTATTGCTTCAATTCTTCTAACACCTGCACTAACACCGCTTTCTTTAAGAATAATAAAATCTCCAATAACAGCTGTATTTTTAACGTGAGTTCCACCACAAAGTTCAATGCTATCTCCTAAGCTTAAAACCCTTACTTTATCGCCGTATTTTGTATCAAATAATGCCATTGCACCACATTTTTTAGCACTTTCAATATCAGTTATTTGTATTTTTGCATCATCAGCTTTATAAATCATATCATTTACAATATCACTAATTTGCTTTAATTCATCTTCGCTTAATGCACGAGTGAAGTTAAAGTCAAATCTAAGTCTATTAAAATCTACAAATGAACCTGCTTGAGTTGCATTTTCGCCTAAAACTTTTCTTAATGCATAATGCAATAAGTGAGTAGCACTGTGATGTCTTGCAATCTCTGCTCTTCTTTCGGTATCAATCTTGATTATTAATTCATCATTTATATTAAACTCGCCAACAATTTCAACTAAAGCTAAATTAATATCAAAAAACTTTTCAACCTGAAGTACATTTGCCACTAATTTATCATTTTTATAAATGCTACCTAAATCGTAATTTTGTCCACCACTTGTAGCATATAACGGAGTTTTATCAAACATTAACCAAGCTTTTTTACTCTTAATTCCTATTTTAAATTCTTCATCTAAAGCAGCTAATAATTTTGCTTTAATTTCAGTATTTTCATAGCCAACAAACTCATTTACCCCAAACTTATCTAAAAGCTCTTTAAAATCTCCGTGAGTTGCTTTATCTCCACTACCTTTCCAGTTTGCTTTAGCTAATTCTCTTTGTTTTGCCATTAATTCATTAAATTTTTCTTCATCAATTTTAAGATTTTTTTCTCTTAGCATATCAAGAGTTAAATCAAGCGGAAAACCATAAGTATCATATAATTTAAATGCTACTTCACCACTAAAAATATCTTTTGTATTTTTAAGCTCTTCATTAAATATATTCATTCCATTTTCAATTGTGTTTAAAAATCTTTCTTCTTCGCTTAATAATTGTTCTTTTACGAAAGATTTTTTCTCATTTAAATATGTGTAGTGATTACCCATTAATTCACATACAACATCTACTAATTTATACATAAATGCACTCTTAAAGCCAAGCAAATATCCATGTCTTAAAGCTCTTCTTACAATGCGGCGTAAAACGTAGCCCCTTCCTTCTTTATCAAAAGTTACACCTTGAGCTAATAAAAATGTAGCTGAACGAATATGATCAGCAATTACTCTAAAACTTGCACCACTTTTATACTCATAAGTCTTATTAGCAAGTTTTGCAATTTCATTGATTATTGGCATAAATAATGAGCTATCAAAATTACTAAATTTTCCTTCTTTAATAGCGCTCACACGCTCAAGCCCCATACCTGTATCAATGCTAGGTTTTGGTAGTTTTGTCATGCTTCCATCTGGGTGTTTTTCAAATTGCATAAAAACTAAGTTCCAAATCTCAAGGAATCTATCTCCATCTCCACCCATATAATCTTCATCGCTTTTAAAATTTTCTTCGCCTTGATCGTAAAAAATCTCACTACATGGACCACATGGACCAGTATCGCCCATTTGCCAGAAATTATCTTTATCTCCAAATTTATAAATACGCTCTTTTGCTATATGTTTTTGCCACATATTATATGCTTCATCATCGTTTTCATGAACTGTTACATAAAGTCTATCTTTAGGTAATTTTATAACTTCAGTTACAAACTCCCATGCATATGCTATAGCTTGTTCTTTAAAATAATCACCAAAGCTAAAATTTCCTAACATTTCAAAAAATGTATGGTGTCTTGCAGTATAACCAACATTATCTAAGTCATTGTGTTTTCCACCTGCACGAATACAAGTTTGACAGCTTGTTTTTCTAGGTGGACAAGGGCTCGGCACTTCACCTGTAAAAATACTTTTAAACGGAACCATACCTGCGTTTGCAAAAAGCAATGTTGCATCATCAGGAACAAGTGGGCTTGATGGGGTTATCTCATGACCTTTACTTGCAAAAAAATCCAAATACTCTTTTCTTATATCCATTTTATATCCTTATAAATTTTCTTAAATCATATCAATTTTTTTTAACTTATTGAATATTGCTTAACATTTTTTCATAAGTTTCTTCATTGTTTTTGCTTGTTTTAAAAACTAAAGATGTAATTATTATAAAAATACTTGCAATTAAAAATGCAGGTATAATTGAATAAAGCTCAAAAATACCACCAAAATCTTTTAGATTTTCCCATATTAAAACACAAATAGCTCCAGAGCTCATTCCGCTAATTGCACCAATTTTTGAAGTTTTTTTCCAAAATAAAGCAAATAAAATAACACTACCAAATGAAGCGCCAAACCCAGCCCAAGCATGAGCTACAATATCAATTATGCTTGAGTTTTTATCAAATGATATTAAAAGTGCAATAAAAGAAATTGCTAAAACGCTAAGTTTTGATAAAAACATAATCTTTTCATTACTTGCTTTTCTTTTTAAAACTTTTTTATAAAAATCTTCAACAATAGCAGAGCTTGATACTAAAAGCTGAGAACTAGCAGTGCTCATAATAGCAGCAAGTATTGCACTAAGTAAAACTCCTGCTACCCAAGGATTAAATAATATTTGGCTCATTAGAATAAAAATTCTATCTTTATCCATTAAGTTTAATTTAAACTCATCTAAATAAGCAATACCTAAAAACCCTATCATAATAGCTGCAAATAACGATATAACCATCCAAGAAATACCAACGAGTGTTGCTACTGGAATATCTTTAATATCTCTTATAGAAATAAATCTTATTAGAATATGAGGTTGTCCAAAATACCCTAAACCCCAAGCTAAAGATGAGATTATAAACATTGTATTTTGGCTCATTGAAATATAGTTTTTATTATTGTTTGTTCCTACTTTTTCAATAATTTCTATTGTATTATTTACTCCACCTAATGCTTTAAGCATAACAACAGCAATAATTACTAAAGCTAGCATCATAAGTAAGCCTTGAATTAAATCAGTCCAACAAACTGCTTTATATCCACCTAAAAAAGTATAAGTTACTATTATAAAAGTTATTATAAAAAGCCCATAAAAATAATTTATATTAAATACTTCTTCAAATAATTTAGCACCAGCCACAAAGCCACTTGAAATATATATAGTAAAAAATATAAGTATTACAAAGGCACAAATTATTCTTAATATTCCACTTTTATCATCAAATCTAGTTTCAAAAAAATCAGGAATAGTTATACAATTTTGTTTAATATCAGTATAAATTCTAAGTCTTTTTGCTACAAATAGCCAGTTTAATAAAGCTCCTATGCTAAGTCCTATTGCTATATATGATTTTGCTAATCCGTCAAGCAAAATAGCAGCAGGTAAGCCCATAAGCAGCCAAGAACTCATATCAGATGCACCTGCACTAAGAGCTGATAAGACAGGACCTAAGCTTTTGTTTCCTACAAAATAATCGCTAGAAGTTTTGTTTTTTCTTCTAAAATAAACGCCAATTCCTATCATAAGCAAGCTATAAGCAATAAAATCAATTATGATAGGCAAACTAAGTTCAATATTTTCTAAATTACTCATTATTTTCCTTTTGCAAAAGTTTTAATATATAAAAAAATTTTTAAAAATCATTTAAAACAAAAATTTAATTTTTAAAAGCTTATTTTACTTACAATTTAAGTTATCTAAATACAATTAGCCTTTTATTTTTTAAGGACAACATATGTTAGCATTCTGTGATTTAAAATCTCAATATTTAAAATACAAAAACGAAATTGATGAAAGAATTCAAAATATATTAAATAATTCAAGTTTTATAGGTGGGGCTGAAGTTGCTTTATTAGAAGAAAACTTAGCTAATTTTGTAAAATCAAAATACGCATATTCATGCTCAAATGGAACAAGCGCTTTATATATAGCTTTAAAAGCTTTAGGTATTAAAGAAGGCGATGAGATAATTACTAGCCCATTTACATTTATTGCAAGCTCTGAAATGATAGCTTTAATAGGTGCTAAGCCTGTTTTTGTTGATATTAGTGATATTGATTATAACCTTGATATTAGCAAAATTGAAGAAAAGATTAGTCCTAAAACTAAAGCTATTTTAGCTATTTCTATCTTTGGTCAAATGCCTGATTTAAATTCTTTGAAAAAGATATGTAAAAAACATAATCTTTATTTAATAGAAGATGCAGCACAAAGCTTTGGGGCTAAAAATGATTTAGAAGAGTTTTCTTGTAATATTGCTGATATTAGCACAACTAGTTTTTTCCCATCAAAACCACTAGGCTGTTATGGTGATGGCGGTGCTATTTTTACTAATAATGATGAATTAGCTAAAAAAGTAAAATTACTTATAAATCATGGAAGTGAAATAAGATATCAGCATGAAATTATAGGCTTAAATGCAAGACTTGATGCAATTCAAGCTGCAGTATTGAATGTAAAATTAAAGTATTTTGATGAAGAAATTACAAAAAGAGTTAATTTAGCAAATACTTATAGTAAAAATCTAAAAAACTGCATTACTCCACAAGTAAAGGCTAATTATTTAAGCGTTTGGGCCCAATATAGCGTAAGGGTTAAAAATAGAGATTTAGTGATTAAAAAGCTAAATGAAAATGGCATTCCAACAGCTATTCATTATCCTATCGCTCTTTATAAACAACCTTGTTTTAAATATTTAGAATATAATGAAAAAGATTTTAAAGTTTGCGAAGATGTAACTAATGAGATTTTATCATTGCCATTTTCGGCATTTTTAGATATAAAGGATCAAGAAAGGGTAATTGAAATTTTTAATAAAGGAGAATAAATGAGAAAATTAGACCAAGTAGGCTCATTCTTAAGACCTGCGAAATTAAAGGCTGCAAGAAGCGATTTAGCAAATGGAAAAATAAGTCAAGAAGAACTTAGAGTTATTGAAGATGAGTGTATTAAAGAATTACTACTTGAGTGTGATAAAAATAATGTTTATTATTTAAGCGATGGAGAATTTAGACGCTCTTGGTGGCATTTAGACTTTTATTGGGGATTTAGTGGGGTTATTAAGATTATTAAAGAAAAAGGCTATGTATTTAAAGGTATTGAAACAAGAGCTGAAGGCGTAAAAATAGTTGGCAAAATTGAGTGTAAAAATCATCCTTTTATAAAAGATTTTGCAAGATTAGTGCAGATTGCAAAAGAGCTAAATATAGACACAAATCGTTTAAAACTTACAATTCCAAGCCCAGCAATGTTTATTTATATGCTATTTATTAGGGGTGGATTTAATGTGGAATTTGAATATTATGGCAAAGATTATGCAAGGCTTAAAGCTGATATTTTAAAAGCTTACGAAGATTTTTATAATGAATTTAGCAAAGTAGGTGGGGTTTATTTACAGCTTGATGATGTTAGCTTTGGTTCGTTTTGTGATAATGATTTTAGAGCAAATTTAGAAAAAAATGGTCTAAACGCAGATGAATGCACTAAAGAATATGTAGAGTATTTAAACAAAAGCCTAGAAACTATGCCAAAAAATATTACAACAGCAATTCATATTTGTAGGGGAAATTACAGAAGCCATTTTAGTGCAAGTGGTGGATATATTAAAGTAGCAAAAGAATTATTTGCAAAGCTTAATATAGATAAGTTTTTCTTAGAATTTGATAGCGATAGAGCTGGTGGATTTGAACCTTTAGAATATATTAAAAATCAAAGAGTAGTTATAGGACTTTTAACTACGAAAGTAAAAGAAAGTCCTAGTTTAGATGAGTTGGTATCAAGAGCATTTGAAGCTAAAAAATATCTAAAATCTTCTCAGATTGAGTTTAGCACACAATGTGGCTTTAGCTCTACCGAAGAAGGAAATGAAATTGATATGGCAACTCAATGGGAAAAGATTAATTTATTAAATAAATTAAATGAAACTTTAGAAAATCAAGGATTTTAATGAATATAGCACTAATTGGGCTTGGTGTAATGGGGAAAAACCATTATACCGAGCTTAGAAAAAAAGATATAAATTTATTTTGTTATGATGTGATAAAGCCTGAATGGATAGAAGATGAGCTTTATTTTTCTAACTTAGATGAATTATTAAGCAATAAAATTGATGGAGCTATTATTGTAGTTCCTACTAAATATCATTATGAAGTATTTTTAAAATTAAGCGAAAAAGTAAAATATATATTAATAGAAAAGCCACTTAGCTTTAATTTAGATGAAGCTTACGCAATTAAGCAAAGTGGAGTAAATGTTGCTGTTGGTTTTTGTGAAAGATTTAATCCTGTTAGCTTGGAGTTCTTAAAACAAAGTCAAGGTGAAGAGATAAAATATGCAAGTTTTATAAGAGCATCTAAAAAACCAGCAAGAATTAGTGATGTTGGGGTTGATTTAGACCTTTGCGTTCATGATATTGATTTGGCTAATTTTTTTGGAATTAAAGCTGAGTTTAATATAAGCAAGATTAATAATCCTTGCACGCAAATTAAACTTAATTCTAATAATCTTGATATTTTAGCTTCATGGGAGTTTAATAGTAGAATTAGAAAAGCATTTATTAATACAAATATTTCAAGCTATGAGCTAGACTTTTTAAACTCAAGATTGATTAAAGATGAAGTTGTAATGGAACTTAAAAGCCATTCAAGTTTATCAAGAGAGCAAGATGAATTTATTAACTACATAAAAACAAATAATTTAGGATATTTAGCAAGCGTAGATGATGCTATTTATACTCAACAAATTTTATAATTCCTATTTCAAATTCTTTAAGAATTTGAAATAGGAATTTGATTATTTTGTTTTGTCTTTATGAGAAAATAAAAGTGCTTTATAATCGTCTTTTAAAAAGTCTATATTATAGCTTAAAAACATTTCGTGCAATTGCTTGCAAGCTCTAGGTAATTTCTTAGGATTGAAAGCTGGTTGAATATATAATTCATCTTTTACAAACATAAGTATAAAGCAAGGTTTGTTATCACTTGAATTAAATTCGTAATAATGAGTATGTTTATTACCCACATTAGTCATTTTTGAGATGTTTATACCTTCATCATCTTTAAAATAACTACCTTTACTTACATAATAAGTATTTAAATCATTTATTAAGGTTTTAAAATTATTAACTTGAGCTACATTGTGTGCATCATCTCTAATGCTACTTATTTTATAAATCACAACCGAAGCAAGTATTGCGATTATAATAATTACAAAAATTAGCTCAATTATGGTAAAAGCTTTTTTCAAGCCCTTACCTTATCTAAAACACCATTTATAAGTTTTGGTGCGTTATCGCTTGCATATTCTTTTGCAAGTTCTATTGCTTCATTTATAATTACTGCTTTATCTGTTTTTGTAAATAATAATTCATAAACCCCAAGTCTTAATATGGCTTTTTCCATACCACCTAGATTATTTACTTCGTTGCTTTCTAAAATACCTTTTAAGCATTCATCAATTTTGCTTAAATTATTTTGAACTCCATTAAATAATTCTAACGCCCATTCACGGATTGCATTTCTAATTTTATGCTCTTCTAGATAATCATTCACATGTTCGCTATTTTGAACATAATCAAACGAATAAAGCAAACTTACAACGGTCATTCTAGCTTGATGTCTAGTTGCCATTTTGAACTCTTTTTAAGTTTAGCATTTCAATAGTAGTTACCATTGCTTCATAGCCTTTATTTCCACTTTTAATTCCTGCTCTATCCATAGCTTGTTCTGTCGTATTAGTGGTAAGCACACCAAAACTAATAGGAGTATCATTTGCTAGAGTAATTGCTGCGACTCCTTTAGTGCATTCTGCTGCTACATAGTCAAAATGAGGTGTATCTCCACGAATAACAGCACCAAGAACAACTATTCCATCATATCCTTGTTTAACAGTTTGTTTTAATGCAAAAGGTAGTTCAAATGCACCAGGAACAAGTATTAAATCAAGTTTGCTCTCATCCCCACCAAAACGAACAAAAGCATCTTTTGCACCTTCAACTAATTTATCAGTAATAAAACTATTAAATCTAGCATTTATAATTGCAAATCTTTCATTGCCATTTAATTTTAATTTTCCTTCAATAATATTCATAATTATCCTTTATTTAGTATTTTTAATAATAAATTAACCTTTGCTTCAAGCTCATCAGTTGCTATCATATTAGGTCCATCACATAAAGCTTCTTTTGGATTATAGTGTGTTTCAAAGAAAAATCCATCAACACCAACCCCAGCAGCAGCACGAGCAAGTGGCATTACAAAAGAGCTATCTCCACCGCTTTTTCCACCTGCAGCTCCAGGCATTTGAACGCTATGAGTTGCGTCAAAAATAACAGGTGCGAAATTTCTCATAATTTTAAGCGATCTCATATCAACAACTAAATTGCCATATCCTAGACTAGTGCCTCTTTCAACCACTAAAATACTAGCTTCTCTTGCCATTTGATGAGCAAGTGAGAAATCACTATCAGCTAAATCATTATAAACTCTTTCACCTAAATCAGAGCTTGCAAAAAAGCTTTCATCATTAGTTGTATAGTTAAATCCTCTAGTTTGTGCAATCTTAGCAACACTATATCTCATATCGTTTGGATTTAAGAATTGTCCTTTTTTAATATTAATAATAGCTTTTGTTTTCGCAGCTGCAACTAATAAATCCGTTTGCCTACATAAAAACGCAGGAATTTGAAGTGTATCAACAACCTCGGCTGCAATGCTAGCTTGATGACTTTCGTGAATATCAGTTATTAATTTATAACCAAATTTAGATTTTACATCAGCTAAAATTTGCAAACCTTTTTCAAGTCCAGGTCCTCTAAAACTATCTAAACTTGTGCGATTTGCTTTATCAAAACTTGATTTAAAATAAAAATCAATTTGTGGATTTTTAGCTATTTTTTCTAATCTTTTTGCCACTTCCATAACAACTTCAGGACTTTCAATAACGCAAGGTCCTGCAAATAATATAATTTTTCTCATTTTTTATTATCCTTACTTAAGCTTATTCCTATACCGCCTATTAAAACGCAGATTATACCCGCTAAAACCATTAAACTTGGTAAATCATCTCCTAAAAGTATCCCTAGTAATAATGTAAAGACAACATCAATATAACCAACCCCTGCTACAACCCCTGCTTTTTTAGCTGCTTTATAGGCTTTTGTAACATATATTTGATATACAATTGAAAGACTTCCCATTAAAATTATCAATATCCATAATTTAAAATCATTTGGCATTACAAATTTTGCAAAAGCAAAATCAAAATGCTTAATCAAATCAGGATCTAAATATTCTCCACCAAGCATTGATATTATAGGTAAAATAGTTCCTAATATAAAAAAACTCGACGCTATAACTTCGGTATTATAATATTTTCCAAGTTCTCTTGCACTTGTAAGAGCTAGAGCTGCTGTAAGACCACTTAAAACTCCTAAAATTGAGTTCTTTATATCAAAACCAGTATGCAAGTGTTCTGGTGCTAGTGGCTGAATTATTAACATAACCCCACTAAAAGCTAAAAATAAATATAAAATACTTTTAATTCCTAGTTGCTCTTTAAAAAACAAAAACGCAATTAGTGCAACAAATAAAGGATTTGTTTTTTGAAAAGCAAAAGCTCCACCTAAAGAAATGTTTGCAACATTATAAAAGAAAAAATATAAAGAGATTGTTCCGATAAGACCACGAAAAAACAATAAAAAAAACTTGCCACCTGATTTTTTATGTGGAATTTTATAAATTAAATAAGCGATAAAAATTACTCCGATTACATTTCTAAAAAACATAATCTCAACACTAGGCATATCGTTTGCAAGTAGTTTTGCACTGCACCCCATGAGTGCAAATGCAAAACTAGCAATTACCATAAAATAAATCCCAAGATTTTTTCTGATAATTTTTTTAATTTTTTTCATTTAATTATCATAAAACCTTAGTTGCTGGAATTATATAAGGCATAAAGTATGCTATAAAGCTTACCCAAAGACCTATTAAAATAATCATAGCAATTGAGTATTTAATTGTATATTTAAATAACTCACTTTCGCGTCCAACAAGTCCAACAGCAGCGCAAGCAACTGCAATACTTTGTGGAGAAATCATTTTACCAACAACACCACCAGCACTATTTGCCGCTAAGAATAATGAATCAGCAAAACCTAATTGATGAGCTGTAACTTGCTGTAATGAACCAAATAAAAGGTTTGCACTTGTATCAGAACCTGTTAAGAACACTCCAATCCATCCGATAATAGGCGAGAAGAATGTAAATGCTCCACCAGTTTGTGATAATGCAATTCCTAATGTTCCACTTGCTCCACTATAATCAGTAATTTTTGCAAAACCTACAACTAAACCAATAGTTAAAATAGGGAAAGCCATTTCTCTTAAAGTATCGTTAAAGCAAACTTTAGCATCATCAACTTTTACTTTTAGAATATAAATACTTGCAATTGCAGCAAATAAAATAGCTGTTCCTGGAGTATTAATTAATGGAATTCCTACGCTAAGTGCTTGAGTTCCTGCTTTACCACCTTCAACCAGTGATGGTTTAATTACTGCTAAATCACCTAAACTAGCAAATGATAATTTTAGGTTTGTAAATGCTAAAGCTGCATCAGTTCCAAATAAAGATTTAAACCAAGGTTGTGTCCAAACAACAATGAAGATAATTAATAAAATAAATGGAGACCAAGCATAAACAACTTCGCCTAAGCTAAGAGTTTTTACATCACTAAAATCAGTTTTACCATCAAATCTTACAATATTTTTAATTTTAAATGCTTTTACAGCAACAGTTGTACATACTAATGAAACAACAGCTGAAATAATATCAGGTAATTCTGCACCTAAAAAGTTTGATGAGAAAAATTGAGCTATTGCAAAAGATGCTGCTGCAACGAATACGATAGGGAAAGTCTCACGAATACCTTTCATGCCATCCATTAAGAATATTATAAAGAATGGAACACAAAAACTAAGTGGAGGTAATATTCTTCCTACCATTTGAGAAATTGGATGAGGATCAAGCCCTAAAGCACCTGCCATAGCAAGAATTGGAACCCCAATAGCACCAAAAGCAACAGGTGCAGTGTTTGCTATCATACAATATCCAGCAGCTTGTAAAGGTCTTAGTCCAAGTCCTACTAGTAGTGCTGCAGTAATTGCAACAGGGCCACCAAAACCAATAGCACCTTCAAGGAATGCTCCAAAACAAAATCCAATGATGATTACTTGGATACGATGATCTGGAGTTATTGTCATAATGCTTTGCTTAATTACTTCAAATTGTCCTGATTTAATAGATAATTTGTAAAGAAAAATAGCTGCAATAATAATCCAAGCAATAGGCCAAATACCAGTAGTAAATCCTACTATAATACTAGCAAATGCTGCATTTACAGGCATTTTGTATGCAAAAACAGCTACTAAAATAGCTGCAACAACGGTTAAAAATCCTGCTACATAACCTTTTGTCTTAAATACGACAAGACAAAGGAAGAAGCATAATATTGGTAAGAATGCAACAAAAGCACTTAACCAAATATTACCTAATGGATTAAAGTTAGGTGTAAATTCCATGTTTTTCCTTTCAATAAAGTTTTAAGGTATTTTAAAATAAAAGGCTTAATTTAGCACAGAATAATAAAATACATAGGTAAAAAAGTAATTAAATTTAAAACTTGTTACAATTTGTAACAAATTAACTTATAAGTTTTTTTTGTTAAAATATTTTAGTAATTATTTTTTTGAAAGGTTATTTTATGAGAGGTTATACTATTTTTTCAGGCTCTGCTAATCTTGATTTTGCAAATAAAGTTGCTCAAAGATTAGATTGCAGATTAAGTGATGCAGGGATTAAACGCTTTAGCGATGGCGAAATTAGCGTTCAAATAGGAGAAAGTGTTCGTGGTAAAGATGTTTTTATTATCCAAAGCACTTGTGCTCCTGCAAATGATAATTTGATGGAATTATTAATTTTAAGCGATGCTTTAAAAAGAAGCTCAGCTAATTCAATTACAGCTGTGGTTCCATATTTTGGATATGCTAGACAAGATAGAAAAGCAGCTCCAAGAGTTCCAATTAGTGCAAAATTAGTTGCTGATTTAATGCAAACTGCAGGAATTAGTCGTGTAGCTACAATTGATTTACATGCAGGACAAATTCAAGGATTTTTTAATATTCCTGTTGATAATCTTTATGGAAGTATTATTTTTAACGAACACTTAAGACAAAGAGATTTAAGTAAAGCCGTAGTAGCAAGCCCTGATACAGGTGGAATTGTTCGTGCAAGAAGTGTTGCAAAAGCACTTGATTTAGATTTAGTTATCGTTGATAAACGCCGTGAAAAAGCAAATGAAAGCGAAGTTATGAACGTAATTGGTGATGTTAATGGTAAAGATGTAATTATTGTTGATGATATGATTGATACTGCTGGAACTATTGTTAAAGCTGCAGAAGTATTTAAGAAATTAGGGGCAAAAAGTGTAATTGCTTGCTGTACTCATCCAGTTTTAAGTGGAGCTGCATACGATAGAATAGAAAATGGTGCTTTAGATGAATTAATAGTAACTGATACAATACCACTTGCAAAAGAATGCAAAAAAATAACAATTTTAAGCGTTGCACCATTGTTTGGAGAAGTAATTCGCCGTGTTTATCATAATGAAAGCGTGAATGGATTATTTTCATAATTCCTATTTCAAATTCTTACACAAAAGCACCGAGTAATTTTCGGTGCTTAAAAGTTAATATATGCTATGTTATAACTGCTCAAAGCCAACATTTAAAATATTTTGTTCTAAATGCGAAAAAGATTTTAAACAACTTGAATGTAAAAGAAGAATTTTAGATGATGGATTAGAAGTTATAAGTTTTTATAAATATTCAAAAATTAAAAATCTTTTAAGTCATAAACACTATATAAGTGGATATTTTATTTTAAATAAATTAGCTTCATATTCTTATAAAAGATTTAGGTTTAAAAACGAATTAGCTTATGCGATAGGTTTAGATGATGATATAAAAGAAGGCTATTCACATACAGCGATTTTGTTAAAAAATATGAAAGCAAATAATATTATCCCTTGTTATAACGTGATTAAAGCTAAAAACAAGGTGATTTATAAAGGTAAAAGCCTTGCTTTTAGAAAGAAAAATAAAAGAAATTTTGAATTATTAAAAAATATTGATAAACCTGTGATTTTAGTAGATGATATTATTACAACAGGTGAGACTTTAAAACAAGCTCACGCAGTGCTTAAAAAAGCAAAAATAAATGTTCTTTTTGCCGTTGTATTAGCCGATGCGAAAGTTTAGTTTGCTAGTATAAAAAAATCTTTAACTTAAAGGAACACAATGAATTTATTTGATAATAGTGAAATTACTATTGTAGATATTGAAGATAGTATTAAGACAAGTTATCTAGATTATTCTATGTCAGTAATTATAGGTCGTGCATTACCTGATGCAAGAGATGGATTAAAACCTGTTCATAGAAGAATTTTATATGCTATGAATAAGCCAGAAGTTGGTGCTAGAACAAGATTTGTAAAATCAGCTCGTATAGTGGGTGATGTAATAGGTAAATACCATCCACATGGAGATACTGCTGTTTATGATGCTTTGGTTAGAATGGCTCAAGATTTTTCTATGAGATATCCAACTATTAAAGGACAAGGTAACTTTGGTTCGGTTGATGGCGATGGTGCTGCTGCTATGCGTTATACTGAAGCTAAAATGAGTGATTTAACTGAAGATTTATTAAAAGATATTGATGAAGATACAGTTGATTTTGTTCCAAACTATGATGGAAGAGAGTTTGAACCTGATGTATTACCTACTAGAGTTCCAAACTTGCTTTTAAATGGTTCTAGTGGTATTGCTGTTGGTATGGCAACTAATATTCCGCCACATAGTTTAGATGAATTAGTTGATGGACTTTTATATTTACTTAAAAACAAAAACGCTTCAGTAGAAGAAATAATGCAATTTATAAAAGGCCCTGATTTTCCTACCGGTGGAATAATCTTTGGTAAAAAAGGAATAATTGAAGCTTATAAAACAGGTCGTGGTAGAATAAAAGTAAGAGCGAAAACTCACATAGAGCAAAAAGGCAATAAAGAACTAATAGTAATTGATGAATTACCTTATCAAGTAAATAAAGCAAGACTTCATGAGCAAATTGCAGAGCTTGTTAAAGAAAAGCAAATAGAAGGCATTAGTGAAACAAGAGATGAGAGCGATAGAGATGGAATCCGCCTTGTAATTGAGCTTAAGCGTGATGCAATGAGTGAAATAGTTTTAAATAACTTATTTAAAAGCACCACAATGGAAACTACATTTGGTGTTATTATGCTTGCAATTCATAATAAAGAGCCTAAAGTATTTTCATTAATTGAATTACTTGATTTATTCTTAAATCATAGAAAAACAGTAATTATTAGAAGAACAATTTATGAACTAGAACAAGCTAAAAAGAGAGCTCATATTTTAGAAGGCTTAAAAATTGCATTAGATAATATTGATGAAGTTATTGCGCTTATTAAATCAAGTGCAGATACAGCAAGCGCTAAAGAAGGCTTGATGAATAAATTTGCTTTAAGCGAAGTTCAAGCTAGTGCTATTTTAGAAATGAGACTAAGCAGATTAACAGGTCTTGAGCGTGATAAACTTGAAGAAGAATTAAAAGAATTATTAGCTACTATTGAAAGATTAAACGCTATTTTAAAAAGCGAAGAAAAAATTGAAGAAATTATTAATGATGAATTATTAGAACTTAAACATAAATATAAAGTTCCAAGAATTACAGAAATTGTTGATGATTATGATGAAATAGATGTAGAAGACCTAATACCAAATGAGCCTATGGTAATTACAATTACTCATCGTGGATATATTAAAAGAGTTCCTACAAAATCTTATGAAAAACAAAAGCGTGGTGGTAAAGGTAAGGTTGCAGTTACTACTTATGATGATGACTTTATTGAAAGCTTCTTTACAGCAAATTCACACGATACACTAATGTTTGTTACCAATAAAGGTCAGTTATATTGGTTAAAAGTTTATAAAATCCCAGAAGGTAGTAGAACAGCAAAAGGAAAAGCTGTTGTAAATCTAATCAATTTATCTCCTGATGAAAAAATTATGGCAATTATTCCAACTACTGATTTTAGTAATGAAAAATCTTTAGCGTTCTTTACGAAAAATGGTTTAATTAAACGCACTAATTTGAGTGAATATAGCAATATTCGTTCAGTTGGAGTAAGAGCAATTAATCTTGATGAAAATGATGAATTAGTAAGCGTTTTAATAGCATATAATGATGCTAGTGAGATAATAGAAGTTGAAGAAAACGAAGAAAATACTGAAAATAATGTAGAAATCATTGAAGAAAACGAAGAAAATGTAGAAAATAATGAAGAAAATCAAAATGTTGGAACAATGATTTTTGTAGCTACTAAAAAGGGTATGTGTATTAAGTTCCCGCTAACAAAAGTTCGCCAAATTGGTCGTGTAGCTCGTGGTGTTACTGCAATTCGCTTTAAAGAAAAAGATGATTGTGTAATAGGTGCAGTGGTGATTGAAAATAACGAACAAGAAATTTTAAGCGTAAGTCAAAAAGGTATCGCAAAAAGAACCGATGCTGGTGAGTATCGCTTACAAAGTCGTGGTGGTAAGGGTGTAATTTGTATGAAACTTACTCAAAAGACTAAAGATTTAGTAGGTATTGTAATCGTTGATGATACTATGGATTTAATGGCACTTACAAGTAGTGGTAAGATGATTAGAACTGATATGCAAAGTATTAGAAAAGCAGGGCGTAATACAAGTGGCGTTATCGTTGTAAATGTTGGAAGCGATGAGGTTGTAAGTATTGCAAAATGTCCTAAAGAAGAAGATGAAGAAGAAGTTGTAGAAGAAGAAACAGGGCTATTTGATGATAATTGATTTAATCATCTTAGCCTTTTCTTTAGGAATAGATGCGTTTTTCGTAGCACTTAGTATATGCTTGGTGCTACGAAACAATATAAAAAAATTAATTGTTTTTAGCTCTTTAGCAGCGTTTTTTCAAGCCTTTATGCCTATTATAGGTTATTACATAACTTATTATCTAAATACAAAATATATGAAGATAATTCAAGCAATTGATCATTATTTAATATTTTTTATTTTTGCTTTTTTATCTTATAAGTTATTTAAAGAATTTTTAGATGAAAATAAAGAAGAAATTAATATAAATTATTTTTCTTTATTTATGCTAAGTATTGCTACAAGTATTGATGCTTTAGGTGCTGGACTTATGATTTTTTCATTAAAATATGATTTGTTAATGTCTATTATTTTAATTTTTAGCATTACATTTTTAATGTGTATTTCAAGTTTTTTAATTAGTAAAATTAAGGCTAACAAAAAGATTTTACAACCCATAGGAAGTTTGCTTTTATTATTCTTAGCTTGCAAAATAGTTATTGTGCATATATTAGAAGACATATAACTTGTAAAATTGTAACAATTTTCATATTTTTTTAAAAAATTTCTTTTTAGATTTTTTATTTTTATATATCATACTCCTTTAACTTATAAGGAGTATTTATGATAATAGGTTGTTTAAAAGAAATTAAAGACCAAGAATATAGAGTTGGGTTAACACCTTTAGATGTTGTTGAATATATTAATCATGGGCATGAAGTTTTAGTAGAAAGCAAAGCAGGGGCTGGAATTGATATAAGTGATGAAGAATATATAAAAGCTGGAGCTAAAATTTTAACAAAAGAAGAAATCTTTGATAAAGCAGGGATGATTGTTAAAGTTAAAGAACCAATTGAGTGTGAATATAAATTCTTTAAAAAAGGGCAAATTTTATATACTTATTTACATCTTGCTGCAGATGAAAAGCTTACAAAAATGCTTATAGAAAAAGAAATCTCAGCATTTGCATACGAAACTATTCAAGAAGGAAAAAGCTTACCTTGTCTAGCTCCAATGAGCGCTATCGCAGGTCGTTTAGCGGTTATTCAAGGCTGTAAATATCTTGAGAAAACTTATGGTGGCAACGGTATGCTTCTTAGCGGACTTACAGGGGTTAAAAAAGGTAAGGTTGTAATTTTAGGAAGCGGTATGGTTGGATTAAATGCTGCACAACTTGCTTTTGGAATGGGTGCTGAAGTTGTAATTTTAGGTCGTGATGCAAATAGACTTGATTATATTGACCATGTATTTAACGGCAAAATCACCACACTTTATAGTAATATTTCAAATATCTTAGATAGTATTAAAGATGCTGATGTGGTTATTGGAGCAGCTTTAGTTCCTGGTGCAAAAACTCCTAAATTATTATCAAGAAAACATTTAAAACATATGAAAAAAGGTGCTGTAATTGTTGATGTTGCGATAGATCAAGGAGGTTGCTTTGAAACAAGCCGTGCAACAACTCACACAAATCCTATTTATGAAGTAGATGGAATTATTCATTATGCAGTTGCTAATATGCCAGGTGCAGTAGCAAAAACAGCTACTTTAGCTTTATTAAACGCAACAACTCCTTATGGTATAAAAATAGCAAACTTAGGAGTAGTTGGAGCGATTACTTGTTTTGAGAGCTTAAGACATGGATTAAATACACATAAAGGTCATTGCACTCATGAAGGCGTTGCAGAAGCATTTAATTTAGAATACTTTAATCCTAATAATTTCATTGCAAAATAACTCAATTTCCTATTTCAAATTCCAAAAGAATTTGAATTAGGAATTACAAATGATATTCAAGAGATTTTGAAATCTTTTGAATGTTTATACTTGTTTCGTTATCATTGTTTAAAATTACATTTATTACTGATTTATTTATTAAATCAAAGCTTGTTTTATAAAAATATAAAAAATCATTTTGATAAGGTAGATTGAATAAATCTTTAGAAATACTCTCAAAATCCATACTGATATTATCAACCAAAATTGAGTTTAATTTAGTTTTACTAGCGATAATTAATATATCTTTATTATCTTTAACTCCTAAGTAGCTTATAATAAAGTCTTTTATATAATAAGACCTTAGCATTATCTCTTCTTTAGAATTATAAAATTCATTTTTGTCTTTTACACAAGCTGATAAAAATATAAAAATTATTAATAATATGGCTTTTTTCATAACTTCTTCTTTGTTTAATTTATAATTTTATAATTTTTAATAAAAAAGGTTAATCAATGAAAAAAGCATTCGCATTCACAGGCCCATCAAATTCGGGTAAAACTACATTAATTTGTAAAATTTCAGAATATTTACAAAATCAAGGCTTAAAAGTAGCAATAATTAAGCATGATCCAAAAGATAAAGCCGTATTTGATACTAATGGTAAAGATAGTTTTAAATTTTATCAAACAGGTGCAGAAGTTGCAGTGCTAAGTCCAAATAAAACTACTATGTTTTATCATCATTCACTTGAAATTGAGCAAATTATTAAGCAATTTAGTGCTGATATTGTTTTGGTTGAGGGTCTTAAGATTTTACCACTGCCAAGACTTTGCGTATTTTGTAAAGAAATTGATGAGAGTTATTTAGAATATTCTTTAGCATTAGCAAGTTATTCTAATAAAGACTACGGATTAACTCAATTTAATTTAGATGATATTGCTAGTATTAGCGATTTTGTTCTAAAGAATGCTAAGGAGATTTAATGCAAGAAGTAATTCAAGCTATAAAAGCAAGTGTTTTAAAAATTAAACAAAGTTTTGATAATCCAGAATATGGTTATACAGAGCTTAATAATGCTAGTGGAGATTTACAGCTTAAACAAGATGTTTTAAGCGATATGATAATTACAAATGAGCTTAGTAAAGTTGGCTCTATAAAAGCAATTATTAGCGAAGAAAAAGAAAATCCACATTTTTTATATGATGATGCAAGATATGTTGTTGCATACGATCCACTTGATGGTTCTTCACTTTTTGATGTTAATTTTGCTGTTGGAAGTATTTTTGCAATCTATGAAAATACAGCTGAACCTGCTAATTTAAAAGCGGCTGTTTATTCAATTTATGGACCTAGAACTCAGCTTGTAATTTGTATAAACGAGCCAAAATTATATGAATATGATGGAAAAGAGTTTAATTATCTAAAAGATTTAAAATTAGAAAAAAAAGGCAAATTAAACGCAACAGGTGGCACTCAAAAAGATTGGAGCAAAGAGCATAAAGCTATGATTGATAAGATATTTGCTGATGGATATCGCTTAAGATATAGTGGTGCTATGGTTAGTGATTTACATCAAATCTTAATTAAAGGTGGTGGCTTATTTTCATACCCAAATACAAGCGAAGCAACCCTAAATGATGGTAAATTAGGAAAACTTAGAGCTTTATTTGAAGTATTTCCTTTCGCTTATATTTATGAAAAAGCTGGTGGATTTTCAAGCGATGGCATAAAAGGTTCAAAAGGATATGAAAGCTTATTAAGTCTAAAATTTAGCACAATTCATGCAAGTACGCCTTGTTATTTAGGCTCAATGTATGAAAAGGGTTATTTGAATGAATATTTATGAGAGTAATTTGCATGCTGCAAAAATTGCCTTGCAAGATTGCCAACAAAAAACACAAAATAAATTATCTTGTATAGATTGTGAAAAACTTTGCGAATGCGAAATAAGAGATACTTTTGTAAAAGCAACTTATGAAAATATGTCGCAAGGTGCTTCACAAGACTTTAACTTTTAAGGATTTAGATGAAAACATATATTACAACTCCTATTTATTATGTAAATGATAAAGCTCATATAGGACACGCATATACTACTATAATTGCAGATACGCTTGCAAGATTTGCAAGACTTCGTGGAGATGAAACATTTTTTTTAACAGGCACAGATGAACACGGACAAAAAATAGAAGAAAGTGCTATTAAAAATAACGAAAGTCCTAAGGCTTATGCTGATAAAGTTAGTAAAAGCTTTAAAGATTTATGGGCTGAACTTGAAATTAGCAATGATTATTTTATAAGAACAACAGATGAAAAGCACAAAGCAATTGTTCGCAAAATATTTTTAAAAATGTATGAAAAAGGCGATATTTATAAAGATGAATATGAAGGGCATTATTGTGTATCTTGCGAGACTTTTCATACTAAAACTCAGCTTTTAGATGAAGATAAATGCCCTGATTGTAAAAAGCCTACAAGGATATTAAAAGAAGAGAGCTATTTTTTTAGATTAAGCAAATACCAAGATAGATTATTAAAATGGTATGAAGAAAATCCAACTTGTATTATGCCAGCAAGTAAAAAAAATGAAGTAATAGCCTTTGTTAAACAAGGTTTAAGAGATTTATCAGTTACTAGAACTAGCTTTTCATGGGGGATAAAAATACCTGATGAATTAAATGATGATAAGCATATTATTTATGTATGGCTTGATGCACTTAGTAATTATTTAAGTGCTTTAGGATACTTAGATGATGATGCGAAAATGTCTTTTTGGCCTGCAAATGTTCAATTAGTTGGGAAAGATATTTTAAAATTCCATGCTATTTATTGGCCTTGCTTTTTAATGAGCCTTGATTTGCCACTGCCTAAGATGATAGGAGCACATGGTTGGTGGACTGTTGAAGGCGAGAAAATGAGTAAGAGTATAGGTAATGTTATAAATCCACAAGATATCAAAAATGAATTTGGAAATGAGCCTTTAAGATACTTTTTACTATCTCAAATGCCTTTTGGAAATGACGGAGATTTTAGCAAAGCGGCAATGGTTAATAAAATAAATGGCGAATTAGTAAATGAATTAGGCAATTTATTAAGTAGAAGCATTTCAATGGCTAAAAAATACTTTGATTTAAGCGTGAAATTTAAATCAGGATTTAGTGAAGAATTAAATGAAGCCAACGAGCATTTTAAAGCAAGTATAAATGCAATTAATGAGCTTAGAATGAATGAATATATAAATGAAGTTTTAAAAGCTTTAAGTGTTGCAAATGCTATGGTTTCAAAATATGAGCCTTGGAATATGATGAAAAATAACGAAAGCGAAAAAACTCAAAGCTTATTGGTAGTAATTTTTAATATTTTAAAGAATGCTAGTATTTTATTAAGCCCTGTTATGCCAAAAGCAAGTTTAAAAATTGCAAATGCTTTAGGAATTAGCATTGATACTAAAGCATATAATGATATGTTTGTTTTACAAAATAGCTTTAAGGTAAGCGAGTGCGAACATTTATTTTCTAGAGTTGAATTAAAGGTTGAAAATATGCAAGAGATTAAAGAAGTTAAAGAAGAAATAAAAGAGCCAAAAATAAAAATTGATGATTTTGCAAAAATTAAAATGCAAGTAGCAACTGTTTTAGAATGTGAAAATGTTGAAGGTAGTGAAAAATTACTAAAATTTCAGCTTGATTTAGGCACTGAAAAACGCCAAGTTTTAAGTGGAATTGCTAAATATTATAAACCTGAGCAATTAGTTGGAAAACAAATTATTTTACTTGCTAATTTAGAAAGTAGAAAAATCTTTAAACATTTAAGCGAAGGAATGATTTTAAGTGCTAAAAACTCAGATGAGAGCTTAGTATTACTTAGTCCATTAAGTCCTTGCGAAAATGGTGCAATTATAGGATAAGCCTTGCAAATAAGCAATTTTTCGGAATTAATTAATGCAAAAATTATAAATAAGTCTAATAATTTAAGGCTTAGTAATTTTTGCACGAACTTAAGTAGTGTTACTATGGCTAGTGCTTTTTTTACAAATAGTGAAGAAGAAGCAAAAGAAGCTATAAATAAAGGTGCTTATGCGATAATTAGCACAGATAAGCTTAAGGTTGTTGATGAAGAAGTTGCTTATTTATTGGTTGATGATTTTTATCATTCTATGCTTAGAATAATTGCTTTTTCTTCTATGAATAAAAGAGCTATTTTATTTGATGAATTAGGCATAGAATGTTTAAAAAGGCTTAATGTTTCGGTATTAAGCAATGATTTATTTAAAGATTTTGAATTAATACTAAAACAAGATTTGCTTTTTAGCAGTGATTTGGATTATTTAAAAGAGCTGAGTTTGAGTGTAAGCAAGCAAGAATATTCTTATAATATTATCAAGCGATCAAGCTTTTTTTATCAAGATTTAATCTTGAATGATGAATATTATTATAATGTTTTTATACCTGTTATTTTTACAGAGCAATTAGCAAAAATTCACTCAATTAAAGAGCTAGAAATTAATTGTTCAAATCTTAAATTATTAGATTTTATTTTTTTAAATGAAAATAATGAAATAGTTAAGATGAGTGAAGGCTCTAAGGTTGTATTTTTTGAGCAAAATATAGAGGTTATAAAAGAGATTAAAAAACATATTAATTTAGTAGAAGTAAGCAAGGTTACAAACAATACTTATATGCTTAGTAAGATTAGCAAAACTGATTTTTTAAAAGAGCTTAATACAAGTGATGAAGGGTTATTTTGATGATTTATATTGTTTCAGCGATTTTTTCGTTTTTAATGCTTTATTATTTAGCTTTGGTTTTACAGCTAAATAGTTATAAATTTAAAAGAGTTATTTTTAATTTTGCCAAAAAGCGTTGGCATTTTTATTATCTAATAGCTCCTTTTTTACTCTATGTAATCACTTGTGATATTAATCATTATTTAGCATTAGCTTTAATGATTGTTTATTTAATAGCACTTGTTTTACTAGCTAAAAATATTGATAAGCCTTTGGTATTTACAGCTAGAATTAAAAGGCTTTTTGCATTTAATTTATTAGGTGTTTTGATTTTTAGCCCACTTCATTTTTATTATAAGCTTGACCCACATACGCTTGATATTTTAGCTTTTGCGTTTATTTGTTCTTATATATGTGAATATTTTATAAATAAGGGCTTTTATAACAAAGCTTACGAAAAGATTACAAAATTAAATAATTGCAAAGTAGTTTTAATAACTGCAAGTTATGGAAAAACCAGCATAAAGCATTTTTTAGCTCAAATTACACAAAATCACTTTAAAATCCACTATGCAAAAGGTAGCATTAACACTACTTTAGGGCTTATAAAAGATATTAATGAAAATCTTGAGCCTGATACTGAGTTATTAATCATTGAAGCAGGTGCAAGAAAACAAGGCGATATATTAGAAATCACCAAATTAGTTCGCCCTCATTATGTAATAATAGGGCAAATCGGCACAGCACATTTAGAATATTTTAAAAATATAGAAAACACAAGAGCTACAAAAAAAGAAGCCTTACAAAGCGAAAGGCTTGAGCTTGCAATTACGCATAGTAGTGTAAATGAAACCACTTCTTATGATGATGGATTAAGCGATATTAATGCAAGCCTTGATGGGCTTAGTTTTAAATATAAAGGCGAAGATTATTTTGCTAATTTATTAGGTAGTTTTAATGCTAGTAATTTAGCAGCTTGTATTAGTTTAGCTAAAGCTTTAGGTTTAAGTTATGAGCAGATTAAAGAAGAAGTAAAAAATATAAAGCCAACAGCTCATAGACTAGAAATTATCTCAAAAGAGCCAAAATTTATAATTGATGATGGTTTTAATGGAAACTATGATGGAATGAGCGATAGTTATAAAATAATAAAGGATTATAAAGCTGGAAAAAGAGTTTTAGTAAGTCCAGGAATTATTGAAGCTAGCGATGAGCTTAATATAAAGCTTTGCGAAGTAATTAATGAATGTTTTGATTTAGCGATAATTACAAGCGAAAGCAATGCTTTAATTTATGATGAAAATCTAAAGATTGATAAAATAATTTTAAAAGATAAAGCAGAATTAATAAATACTTTAGCAAACAATACCAAAGAAAAAGATTTAATAATTTTTTCAAACGATGCACCAAATTATATTTGATAAATTGCTTTAAAAAATTTAAAGCAATTTCCTAATTCAAATTCCTTTGAAAAATAAAGGAATTTGAATTAGGAATTAAAAAATTTATTAAATTATAAAAATTTTAAGAATTATTTAAGCAAAAAAAGATACTATTACGCTTTTAATCACGGAGGATTTATAGCTCAGTTGGTTAGAGCAACCGGCTCATAACCGGTTGGTCCTAGGTTCGAGTCCTAGTAAATCCACCACCTCCTTTAAATTTAATAGAATTAAATCTTTCTATGGCTTAGGTTTTTCTTTAGGAGAAAATCATGTTAGAAAATAAATCAAAAGTATTATTACCTATATGTTATATAGAAGCCTTAGAAAGATTTGCCTTTTTAGGCTTTTTAGGAATCTTCGTATTTTACTTAATGGATGTTTTTTCTTTTAGCAAAGGTGAGGCTAGTGCTATTAGTGCTAGTTTGGGTGCTGCTATTTATGCTTTTGGAATGTTTGGAGCGTATTTAAGCGATTTTTGTTTAGGTGCTAAAAGATGTGTTTTATATGGAATTGTTTTCATTGCTTTAGGTTATTTGGTTTTAAGTTTTGATTTTTTAATTTTAGCTTTGATTTTTATTCTTCTTGGCAGTGTTTTGATTAAATCAAATATAACGAGCTTATTATCAAAAACATATCCAAATGATAGCGAATATGTATTTAGTATTTTTTATATCTTTGTAAATATCGGTTGCTTTTTAGGACAAATGAGCGCAGGTTTACTTATAATTCATTCTTATAAATTGGCTTTTTTAACAGCATTTTTAAGTGTATTTTGTGCTATTTTAGTTTTTATCTTCAATGCAAAAAACATATCAGATGAGCCTATAAAATATGACTTTTTTAAAAATAATATAAAAATGATTTTATTTTTCATAGCTTTTGTGGTATTTTTAAGCTTTTTTGATCTTTTAGCAATTAGTAAAATAATAAGCATTGTTTCGGTTTTACTCTTGATATTTTTTTATTTTTTTATTTATAAAAAAGTTGAAAATAAAAGTGAGTTTAAAAAATTTGCATTCTACTTATTAGCAGCTGTGTTTTTTTATATGCTTATTTTTCAAGGTTTTAATACTTTAAATATATTGATTAAAAATAAAGTTCAGTTTTATGTGAATGATTATTTAGTTCCTGCTAGTTGGTATTTAGCTTTTATGTTTTTAGTAAGTATTGTAACAAGCACGATTTTAAGTAAAATTAGCAAAAATAATAATATAAATGAAGCTTTAATTATTGCAATATCTTTATTTGTAGCTGCAAGTTCATTTATTTTTCTTGGTCAATTAAGTAAGAACGATAGCATAAATCCAGTCTTTATTTTATTTGCTTATTTAATGTTAGGCGTTTCTCAAACTTGTGTTGGGATTTTTGGTCTTAGTGTTGTTTCAAAAGTATCTTCGGTTGAGTTTAAAACTAGCACTATGGGAATTTGGTTTTTATGTTCTGCTGCTGCTCAAGGAATTGAAGGTATAATTGTAAAATATATTGATTTTATTAGTTATGAAGTTTATCTTAGCATACAAGGTTTTTTTGTATTATTTTTATCATTAATTATTTTTGTTTTACATAAATATTTAAAAATCTAGTTTTTAGTGTTTGGAATTTGAATTAGGAATTTGAAAATTTAAAAAATGCTTTTTGCTTTAAAAATATTTGCTATTATTCTTTTGAGTATAAAGGAGAAATGATGGTATTTTTAATCCCACTTATTATTTTTATTGGTGTTCTTTTTGGAATTGATTATATCTATTTTCAAGATGATGATAATAATGTAAAACAAGAAAAAACTATTAAAAAACAAGTAGATGTAGACGAATATATCAAAAAGTACACAAAATGATAAAACAAGCTTTAGTTGATACTTTTGCAGTTGCAGTTGCATACATTGTAATAGGTGTTGCTTTTGGCATACTTGCGTATTCAAATTCTTTTACATTTTTTGAAGTATTTGTTGCTGCTGTTTTTGTTTTTTCTGGTTCATTGCAATTTTTATTATTATCATTACTTAGTGCGAGTGCTAGTTTATTAGAGATTTTAATAGCTGCAAGTTTGCTAAATCTTAGACATTTTTTCTATATTTTAGGAGCTTTAAAATATTTTAGAGATTTAGGATTTATAAAATATTATGCAATGTTTGCTCTAACCGATGAAAGCTTTGCATTACTTAGTGCAAAAGATTATGATAAAAAAACTGCGGTTTTAATCCTAACTTTTAATCATTTATATTGGATTTTTGGCTGTGTTTTAGGATATTTTATAGCTAGTTACTCTAAAGCTGATTATAGTGCTTTAGGCTTTTCTTTAAACGCTTTATTTATTGTATTAGCTTATGAGCTTTACATAAAACATAAAGAAAATAAAGTATTTTTTATAGCATTATTTTTAGGGCTTGTTGGTTTATTTTTTATAGATAAGCAATATATGATGCTAAGCTGTATTTTTTCAGGAATATTTATATTGATTTTAGGAAAGAAATTATGTCTTATACGATGATTGCTTTGCTAATTGCTGGTTTTAGCGCTGTTGTTTTAAAGGCTTTAGCTTATATATTTTTTGGGACAAAAAAACCAAATGAGCTTTTAATGTATCTTGAAAAACATATGCCACTTTTAATTATGGTTATTTTAGTTTGCTTTTTATATAAAGGCTTAGATTATGAAAATCCACCTTACGCAAGTGATTATATAATCGCTGGTCTTGTAGCTTTGATTACTCATATAATTTTTAAAAAAGGTTTTATTAGCATAATCGCCGCTACTGGTGTGTTTTATATTTTACATGAAATTATTTTTAAGGTTTAATTTTGAGATTTAGTATTTTATTAGCTAGTTTATTATTTTTAAGTGCATGCGGCGGAGGCGGTGCAAGCTCACCTACACCTGTTGTAAAAACTTATTCAAATTATCAAAACACTGCGGAATTTGATTTAGGAAACAGTTTATATGATAGTAAGTATTTAAACTTCGTTGCGGGCAAAAATGCTTCTATTTATACTACAAGCGTTGGATTTAGTTCTAATTGGAATCAAGGATTTTTAGGCACAGGAATAATTTTAGCGATTTTAGATTCAGGAACAGAAGATTTAAGTAAATTAGCTTTTAACTATCATTATGATTACAATAATCACGCAACACTATATTGGAACGATTTAGAATATAGAGCTAATAATGCTAATTTTACTCAAAAAACTTATAAAAGCTCTATTTTAATCAATGAAAAAACAAAAGAAAAAGCAAACCATGGAACTTTAGTAATGAATACAGCAAATCATTTAGCTAAAGACATAAAGTTTGCTAATGTGCCTTTACCTTTAATTGATTCAGATGGAAATAATTTAAGCTCAGGAGATAATGTAAATCTTGCTGCAACTATTGATTATTTATCAAATAGTGGGGTAAGGTTTTTCAATCGCTCATTTGCTAGAACAGGATTAATTAATACTAGTGAAGATAATGTAGGAGATTTTTATACAGCGATTATGCAAAATAACGCTCTTGTTGTTAGTGCAGCTGGAAACGCTCCAACTACTGGAGATTTTTCAAACCATGCACTTCCTTTAAATAGCCCACTTAGAAAAGGCTGGATAATAGCACTTGGTTATTATGATAAAAAACCATCAGGATATAAAGATACTTATTATATTATGGACAATGGGGTAAAAAAGTATGTATATGCTGCAGGAAATACTTGTAAAAAATATGGCTGGGATGATTGTATAGCAGCACCTTTTTCAATAAATGGCAATGCGGGAACTAGCTTTAGCACCCCAGCTATTTTAACCCTTGGAGCTTTAATTTATGAAAAATATCCTTGGATGAGTAATGATAATATTAAAGAAAGTATATTTACTACAGCTTATAAGGTTTATGGAACAAATGAAGATGATGTAAAAGCTCATTTTGGAGAAGGCATTATAAATCCTGCAAAAGCAATGAATGGGGTTGCAAGTTTAAGGCATGATTTTTATGCTAATGTAGATAGAGATAATTTATATGTATTTTCAAACAATATTAGTGGCTCAGCAAATTTTATTAAAGATGGAATCGGAGCTCTTGCTTTAAGTGGAGCAAATACATTTACAGGTGATATAAATATTAAAAAAGGCACTTTATGGCTTAGTAATACAAATAAAGCAAATGTTATAAATAATGCAATTTTAAGAATGAGTAATGCAAGTGCTGCAAATCTTACAAATTATGGAACCTTAGTTAATGAAGGGCTTAGTGTAAATAATTTAACTCTTTTTAATACAAGTAAAATTTATACAAATATAGGTGAAAAATTTAATGTGGTGAATAAGGCTAAGCTTGATGGGGATTTGAATATAGTTGGCGTTAAATACAATTATACTTTAAATAAGGAAAGAGAAGATTTATTAACAGCAGGAAGTATTGAAGGACAATTTAAAAATATAGTTTCAAACTCAGTATTTTTAAAAATTAAAGAGCCAAAATATGAAAGCACTAAGCTTAGTATAAAGGTTGATAAAATTGAAGATTTAAGCAAATTACCTGAATTAAATGCTTATGCAAAGAAAAATTACACAAGTTTATTTACACATTTTGATAGATTGTTTTATGAAAATAATAAAACTAAATTACCATTAGATACAGCAAATTATAAAGAGCCCAATTTAAATGCTAATTTAAGCGAAAATGAGTTTTTAAAATATAATTTAGTAGCAAGTGCGATAATCAATACAACAAAAGATGAATTAATACCTACTACGAAATTATTATTTGCAGAAGACATTTATACAAATTCATTATTAAATATCGCAAGGATTAAAAACGTAAGCAAAAATTTAAATGATACTTCAAGCATAAGCTATAATTACAATAAAATCAGCGATTTAAAAGAAAGCTCGTATGACTTTAAAATAGCTCATAATATTGATAATTTAGGTCTTGCTTTTATATATAATGATGCAAACATTTATAATGATAATTTTAAAAATAATGCTAAAACTTTAGGATTTTTAGCTAGTTATAACCTAGATTTAAATGATTATTATTTAAAGAATTTGATTTCGTATTTTGATATTAAAAATAATGTAAATAGATTTAATTTAAGTTCAAGTTTTAAAAATAAAGCTCTTGTTCTTTCAAGTGAATTAGGATTAAATAATCAAATTAGCCCTTATTTAAGACTTAATTACTTAAAGTATTATCAAAAAGCCTTTAGTGAAAATAGTGATTTATTAGCCTTAAAATTTGAAAAATTCAAAAAAGATTTTTATTATGCTAATTTAGGTTTAAATGTGAATTTTGATTTTCAAAATATCAAAATAAAGCCTTTTATTGATTTAGAATATAATTTTAATAAAGATTTTTATTTTTTAGCAAAATATGATTTTTCTAATAATTTAGAAATCTCAAATGGTTTTTATAAAAGATTTTTGCATAATTTGGGAATTAGTTTTGATTATCGTTTAAATAATAAAATAAATTTTAATTTTCATTATTATAATACTTTCGCAAAAAAGCATTATACAAATAAATTTTATTTAGGATTTTTATATGAATTTTAAGAGCAAGTTATCATTAGCCACTATTTTGGTTTTATTTAGCGCCTGTGGTGGCGGTGGTGGAGTTGTAGTTCCGATTTCAAATTCCACTCCAAAAGCAACACCTATAAGTAGTCCAAATCAAGTTACTCCAAAGCCTATTAATCCACTTCCAATTAATCCGGATTTAAATAATCCAAATAAGCCAGAGCCTAGTGTTCCTAGTCCAGTTGAGCCAATTCCAAATAAGCCAGAACCTAGTATTCCAAATCTAGTTGAGCCAAATCTTCCTAATACAAACGAGCCAAATCTAGTGCTAAATCTTGTTAATACAAATATAAGCAAAGCAGAAATTAAAGAAACTTATACAAATTTACCTAGCATTAAAATAGAAAACAAAGTTGAATTAAGCACAAAACTAACAAGCGAAAATAAAGAAGCCGTAGAAGTATTTAGCAAGCTTTATGATAGTTCTTTAAAGACTTTTAGTGTAGCGAATAATGTTTCTAATTATGAAAGCTCAAATGATAAAGCAAATATAAATGATGTTAATTCAAGAGCAGAAGCAAAGCAATCAAGCTATGGATTTAGTCCTAATTGGAATCAAGGTTTTTTAGGTAATGGAATTATTATAGGTATAAATGATTCAGGGACAAATGATTTAACAAATGTATTATTTAATGAGCATTATGATTATATAAACAATACAAATGATAAATGGAATAGCTTAGAAAATAGATTAAATAATGAGAATTTTAAAAGTAAAGCATATTCAAGTTCATTTTTAAAAGATAGCAACAATAATCCTATTTTACATGGCAAAAATGTAATGGATACTGCAAGTCTTATTGCAAATAAAATAAAATTTGCAAATATAGTAAGTCCTATTAGTGAAGACGAGAAAGGCGATAAGATAAATCTAGCTGCTACGATTGATGCTTTATCAAATAGTGGAGTTAGATTTTTTAATCAATCTTATGAATATCACGAATTAAATAATTCAAGTCCTAATACAGGTGTGTTTTATACAGCAATTATGAAGAATAATGCCTTAGTATTTAATGCAGCAGGAAATGTTATTGATAATATTGATAAGCCTTTTACAACTCACGCATTACCTATTGATAGCCCTTTAAGAAAAGGTTGGGTGATTGTATTAGGTTATAAAACAGAAAAAGCAAGAGTAGATGAATATGGAAAGCATTTTTATATAACAGATAATGATGGGCTTGTTAAAGAAGTTTATCATTACGGAAATACTTGCAAAAAATATGGTTGGGATGATTGTATTTCAGCTCCTTTTGTAATAAACGGACATCAAGGCACAAGTTATAGTGCTCCAGCAACTGCTAGTGTGGCTGCTTTAATTTATGAAAAATATCCTTGGATGAGTAATGATAATATTAAAGAAAGTTTATTTACAACTGCATTTAAGGTTACTAGTTCAACTAGCACAGAAGATGAAATAAAGGCTCGTTTTGGTGTTGGTATTTTAAATCCTGCTCGTGCTATGAATGGAGTAGCTGAGTTTAGAAAAGACTTTTATGCTAATGTTGATTTAGATAATTTATATGTATTTTCAAATAATATTAAAGGTAGTTATGGTCTTATTAAAGATGGCATAGGAACTTTAGTTTTAAGTGGAGATAATACCTTTACAGGTGCAAGTGAGATTAAAAATGGAACTTTATGGCTAGCAGGTAAGAAAAATCAAGCACATTTTACAAATACAAATGGTGTATTAAGATTAAGCAATACAATAGTAAGTGGCATTACTAATAATAGTGTTTTAGTAAATGAAGGTGTGACTTTAGGAAGTCTTACATTAGGTGCAAATAGTAAGATTTATTCAAATTTAGGTGAGAGTTTTAGGGTTTTAGGAAATGCTAAGCTAGATGGAGAATTTAATTTAGTAGGAGTAAAATCAGGTGTTAATATTGCTCAAGGTCAAAATGTTGATATATTAACAGCAAAAAGCATTGAAGATAGGTTTAAATCAGTTCAATCATTAGTAACTTTTCTAGAAATTAACGAGCCAACTTATGCTAACGATAAAGTAAGTGTAATGGTTAAAAGAATTGATTTAGATAAGGCAAATGATTTAAATGATTTTGCTAAGAAAAATTATCAATTATTATTCACTCAACTTGATAATTATTTAGATTACGAGAGTAAAAAACAAGATAAAACAAGCAATGATTTAGCGTATAATAAAATCAATCTTGATGGGGCTTTAAGTGAAGCTGAGTATAACTTAAAAAGAGCTGATTTGTTTTATGCTAATGTATTAAATACTACAAAAGATAAATTAGAAGAAAATACTAATAAGCTTTTTGCAACAGATTTTTATAAAAACAGCCTTATGAATATTGCAAGAGTTAAAAATATTCATGCAAGTGCTTTAAAAAATAATTTTAATATTGAGCAAAGTTTCGGACATAATAGTATTGATGATTTAAAAGCAAATTCAAGCAAAACTTTAATAAGTAATGCTTTAATTAAAGATGATTTAAAACTTGCTTTTGGATTTGTTTATGATAGTGTTAATATGTATAATGATAATTTTAAAAATGACGCTAAAACAATAGGTTTAAAGGCTAATTTAACTTATGATTTAAGTAACCTAGTAATATCAAATAATTTAAGTTATTTAAATACTTTAAATAAAACCCAAAGATTTGATAATTTTGCAAAATTTTATGATAATTCTTTAGCATATACATTAAAATTATCTTATAAATTACACAGCGATGGCTTTGTTTCAAATCTGTTTGAGCCTTATATTGCTATAAATGGGATTTATAGTAGGCAAAATAGCTTTAATGAGCGTGGAAATGAATTTAGCGTAGGGCTTGATAGTTTTAGTAAATTTTATTCTTATGCTAATCTTGGTTTTAATTTAAATACTTATTTTGATAATTTATCATTATCAGTAGGAACTGATATAGAATATAATTTTTATAAAGATTATTCACTAAAGGGAAGAAATTTAAATTATTTAAATAAAATTGAAATAAGTGATGGTTTTTATAAAAATCTCGTAAGTAATGCTAATATAGGCATAGAATATTTATTTAATAATCAATTAAAAATGATTATGAACTATAAGTTAAGTTATATGTATAATAATAATTCAACAAATAAAGGAAAACATTTTGATTTTTCAACAGATTTTGACAAAGCTAAAAATTTGAAGAATTATACAAATGAATTTATGTTTGGAATTAATTATATTTTTTAAAGGAGATACATGAAAGTTTTTAAATTTGGCGATAATATAGATACAGATTTAATCATTGCTGCAAGATATTTAAATACAAGCGATGAAAAAGTTTTGGCTAGTTATGTTATGGAAGATGCTAGACCGGGATTTTTTAAAGAAATTGGCGAGAATGATTGTATAGTTGCAGGCGAAAACTTTGGCTGTGGTTCTAGTCGTGAGCATGCTCCAATAGCTATAAAAGCTGCAAATATTAAATGCGTAATCGCAAAAACTTATGCAAGAATTTTTTATAGAAACGCATATAATACAGGGCTTTTAATACTTGAATGCAATGATACTGATAAAATTGCAGAAAATGATGAATTAGACATAGATATAACAAATGGTGTTATTAAAAATATTACAAAAAACGAAAGCTATAAAATAAATCCAATTCCGGAATTTATGCAAGAATTACTTGCAGCTGGTGGGCTTATTGAATACGCTAGTAAGGTGGCAAAATGAGTAAAATTTGTGTGATTAAAGGTGATGGAATAGGGCCTGAGATAATTGATGAAGCGATAAAAGTTTTAAAAGTTGTTCGCCCTGATTTAGAATATAAAGAATGTTTAATGGGTGGAGCAGCAATTGATAGCGTTGGAGTTCCACTGCCGCAAGAGACAATCGATACAGCATTAAATTCTGATGCTGTATTATTTGGAGCAATTGGTGGGGCTAAATGGGATAATTTAGAACGCCATTTAAGACCTGAGAGTGGATTGCTTGCACTTAGAAAAGCTTTAGGAGTTTTTGCAAATCTTCGCCCAGCTTTTGTGTATGAAGGACTTGAAGAGCTTAGTACAATTAGAGCTGAGGTTGTAAAAGGCGTTGATTTACTTGTAGTAAGAGAGCTAACGGGTGGGATTTATTTTGGACAGCCAAGAGAAAAGTCATACGATAAAGCTTATAATACTATGGTTTATAGCCGTGATGAGATTATTAGAATTGCAAAAATAGGTTTTGAAAGTGCAATGAAACGCCGTAAAAAACTATGTATGGTAGATAAAGCAAATGTTCTTGAGACTTCAGCTTTATGGAGAGAAGTTTGCGATGAATTAGCTAAAGATTATCCAGAAGTTGAGCTTAGTTATATGTATGTAGATAATGCTGCAATGCAACTTGTAAAAAATCCAAAGCAATTTGATGTAATTTTAACTGAAAATTTATTCGGAGATATTTTAAGTGATGAAGCTAGTATGGTAGTTGGCTCAATCGGACTACTTGCAAGTGCAAGTATAGGTGGTAAGGTTGGCTTATATGAGCCAATTCATGGAAGTGCTCCTGATATTGCTGGGCAAGGCATTGCAAATCCAATTGCTACAATTTTAAGCGCTGCTATGATGTTAAGATTTGCGTTAAATGATGAAGAAAATGCTACAAAAATAGAAAATGCAGTTAAAAAAGCTATAAGTGAAGGCTATGGTTGTGCTGATTTAGCTAATGCAAAGATTAAATTAAATACTCAAGAAATGGGTAATTTGATAGCAAAGTATTGTGAATGCAAACAATAACAGCTGCAAAAATATATGAAGAACAAGGGCTAAGAGCTGAAGCCCTTGAGATTTATAAAAATATTTTAAAAAAAGATAAAAATAATCAAGCAGCTAAGGAAGGTATTTTTAGATTAAGTGGAGCAAAGGTTCATAAATTAGAGCTTAATTTATTAATGTATGATTTTTTTATGAATGCAAAAAGCGAACAAGAATATAATGAGTTTAAAAGGTGGTTATTAAATATATGAATAATGAAGAATTATCACAAATGATAGATAGATTATCTCAAGTTGCAGCCGAAGAAGTAAAAAAAGAATATGAAAATAAAAAAGAAGAAAAACTTGAAGATATTAAGATAATAAATCAAGAAAGCGTAGAAGAAGAATTAATATCAAAAATTGAAGATATACAAAAGAACAAAGAACAAACTCCTATGCTAACAAACTATGAAAAGCAATATTTATTAAAGATTAAAGAAAGAATTTTGGTTCTTTTTGAAGCTTTAAATACAAAACAAAATGAAGAAGATTTGCAAAAAAGATTGGAAATTACAATTTCTTTTATTGAATTTTTATTAGCAAATATTGAAGAGCGTTTAAAAAATTAATGCTTCCTTGGAATGAAAAGACCTTTTTAGAAATCAAATCAACTTTATCAAAATATACAAAAAGAGCTTATTTTGTAGGTGGTTGTGTTAGGGATATTTACCTAAACAATCACACAAATGATTACGATATAGAAATTTATGATGTAAGCCCAGGTAAAATGGAAGAAATAGCTAAAGAATTAAATGCTTTAGGTGTTGGAAAAAGTTTTTTTGTATATAAAAAAGAAAACTACGATTTAGCACTTGCAAGAACCGAAACAAAAATAGGCAATTTACATACAGATTTTAGTGTAAAAGTTGAAAATAATGAATATAAAGGCTCTTTAAGAAGAGATTTTTGTATGAATACAATTATGATAAATATTTTTACTAAAGAAGTATTAGATTTACATAAAGGCATAAGAGATTGTAAAAAAAAGCTTATTAGAATAGTAAATTATGATACTTTTAAAGAAGACTCGCTAAGGGTTTTAAGATTCATTCAATTTATTGCTAGATTTAAATTAAAGACTAATAAAAAAGATTTAGAATATTTAAAAAAAATTGATATTTCAAATCTTAGCAAAGATAGAATTTATAATGAATTAATAAAATTATTTGAAGCAAAATACCCAGAAATAGGGCTTTATTATTTATATAAGCTTAATTTATTTGAAAAATGCTTTGGTTTTAATGTTAGTAAAGCTAGTTTTTTTTCAGTTTTAAAAAAGATTAAAGATAATAAATTTTTAGTTTGCAAGGAAAAAAGATTTGCTTTAATGTTTTTTTATTTCATTGATTATTTTAATATATATTATCAATTAATGCCTTATAAAAAAATGCTTTTATTTTTAACAAAAGAGCCAAAAATTAGCATTATAGATGATTATAATTTATGCAAAATCGCTATTAAAATGCCCTTAAAAGAATGGTTAGGGCTTAATAAAGATATTAAAAAAAGAGCTTTAAAACTAGGAATTTATGATGATAAAATAAAAGTTTTATATGAAAATATAAGCTCAAAAGAAGAAGCATTAAAATGCGAAGAAATAGCTATCAAGGAGTATTTAAAAAATGTTTAATATAGTTTTAGTTGAGCCAAGAATTGCAGGAAATGTAGGTACGATAGGTAGAATGTGTTATAACTTAGGTTTTAAATTGCATTTAGTTGGACCTCATTTTTTGGACTTTTCAAGCAAAAAGATTATGCACGCAGGGCTTGATTATTGGGATAAATTAGAGCCTATTTTTTGGGATAATGCTAAGCATTTTTTAGAAAATAATGATATTTCAAAAATGAAATTCGCTAGCACAAAATCAAACAATGCCTATTTTAATGCTAGTTTTAGCATGGGTGATTTTATTGTTTTTGGGAGTGAGAGTTTTGGTCTTCCACAACCTGAAATTAAAGCTATTTTAGATGATAAAAATACTTTTTTAATTCCTATGAAAAGCTATGGAAGGTCGCTAAATTTAGCTCAAAGTGTAGCATTTTTAAGTGGTGAAGCTTTAAGACAAAATTATTCAAATTTTACTTTAGAATAAGCAAATTAAAATCTTAGAATTTGAATTAAAACTTTACATAAAGGATTATTAAACTTAAATTATTAAAAGCAAAATCCTAATTCAAATTCCTGAAATTACGAATAGAATTAGGCTTAGGATTTTCATCCTAAGACTTTTAATACTCTAAATCAGGCTTAATGGTTTTGTTTGTTGAAGCAGGTAGAATAGGGTAGCTAATCTCTGGCATTTTACCTGTTAGTGATTTTAAAAACGAAATGATTAATTTAGTATCACTATCATTTATATCAATTCCTAGTTGGATTTTACCCATAGATTTCACAGCTTCTTCAAGTTCCCAAATCGCACCATTATGATAATATGGAGCTGTTAGTGCTATATTTCTTAGAGTTGGAGCTTTTATAAGTCCGTCGCTATCTCCTTTAAAATCACCTATATTAGCGTATTGATATTTATTAGCTACTTCAAATGCTTGAAGAGTTCCGCCAAGGTTAATTCCTGTATGACAAGCGGTGCAGCCTTTATCTATAAATAATTTTAGACCTTTTTTCTCATCATCACTTAAAGCCTTTTCATTACCATTTAAAAAATCATCAAATCTTGAAGGAGTGATTAAAGTTCTTTCAAATATTCCTATACTTGTAGCAATTAAATCAAAATCAATTTTTACATCTTTTCCATAAGCTTGTTTAAATTCTTGAATATACTCAGGAATAGAAGTTATCTTGCTAACTACTTCGCTAGGAACTGCTGCCATTTCAACTGATGATTGAATAGGGCCTTTTGCTTGATCTTGTAAATGACCTGATCTTCCGTCCCAAAACTGAGATGAGTTAAATACAGAGTTATAAACCGTTGGAGAGTTTAGATGGTGTGGGTTTGGCGACCATTTATGACCTGTGCTAGCAGGTATGCCATCTGTTCCACCAAGCCCTAGATTATGACAGGTGTTACATGAGATTATGCCACTTTTTGAAATTCTAGGGTCAAAATAAAGCTTCTTACCTAGCTCAACTCTTTCTTTTGTGGTTGGATATTCTACATAATCAGGTGCGTTTTGCTTGATTAATTCTTCAAGCTTTGCTTTATCGCTAGGAATTGCAACTAATCCTGCGTCTTTTGCAGCTTCTATTAAACTACTAGCATTTAAACTTGCTAATAAACTTAAAGATAACATAATTTTTTTCATTACTTTCTCCTTTTAAATAAAGTAGAAAAATTATAAAGTTTTTTAGATAATAAAAAATATTATTTATATAATTTTTTAAAAATTTATATTTTACTAACTAATAAAAAATCTTAATTACTGCCATAAAAGTATTAAAATTTAAAAGAATTTGAAATAGGAATTAGAAATTATTCTTTCTCCTTTTTTAAATTTGTTTCACAATGTAAAGATTCTAATTCAGTAAATGTATAAGGGTATGCTCTTGTGTAAAGATAATATGCGTTAGATACAATATTTGCAATACTATGTATATAAATTTCATATGTTGGATATGCATTATAATAGTAAATCTTATAAACCAAAAAATAATCTCTTTCTTTGTAATTTATCGTAAAAATTCTTTGTGTAAGCTCATGAAAATCTGTTGATATTTTTATTCTATTAGATTTTTTTATGACATCTAACAGATTTTTATTCTTAATAGGATGATTGCAAAAATCTTTTTCTATAAACAAAATATTTCCAATTTTACCTAATAAAGCTAAGTAATTTTTATCATTTAAAATTACATCGCTAATAGTTATATTTTTGTGTTTTTTTATGTATTTTTTACCCTTAATTTTACTTGCAAAATAGAGCTCTCCATTTTTATCAACTTCAAAAAAAGAATAACTCACATCATTATCAACACCATAGATATTATCACGCCCTAAATTTTTATAAACTTTTCTATCAAGCCCTAAATCCCAGCAGTATTTAAGAGTGTCTTTTACTTCTTGGCTTGAGTAAGGCTTAGCATCTACAATTTTTGGTTTGATTTTTATATCCTTATATCTAAAAAAATCTTGCCAAAAATTATTTATTGATATCTCTTCGCAATCTACTGTGCATTTACGCTTATAACACTCAGTTGAGTTTTCTTGAATTATTTTTATATGTTCTATTAATTCTTTAGGATAGGTTTTTGAGTTTTCAAGACTAGTGCTAAGTTCTTTTATCCTAGCTTTATAAGAATTTATAATGCAATTATTATCATCTTTACAATCACTAATATTTTTTAAAAATTCATCTTGGTCTTGTCTTATTTCTTTGGTAATATAAGGAAAGCTTTTATAAATACTATCTAGCTCTATTTTTAACTTATTTATTTGATATGAATAAATATTTGTAATTAGTAAAATAGTTAATATTTTAAGCACTTACTCTCCTTTAATATTAATTATTAGATTGTTTCGTAATTTCTAATTCAAATTCCAAAAATAAATCACCTAATTATTAAGTTTTTAGGCAAGGTTACGATATTTTTTAGCAATACAAAGGGACTTGTTAAAATATCTTTAGCTAGAGTAGTTTTATACTCAAGATTATCAAGACTTCCGCTGATTTTTAGCTGAGTTGCGATTTTATTATCCTTGCCACCTATGAAAATCTCTTTTACGATAGGAATATTGCTGATTATTTTATTTGTATTTTTTAAAGTAAAAATATTTAGAACAATATCTGCTGTTTTTGAATTAAGATTAATAATTCCTTTACCACTGCAATCAATGCTATAACCTAAGATATTTACATTTTCAATATTTATTAGGTTGTTTTTATGTTTAAACTCAATTGAGCCAAACTTAATTCCTAAACCTTTTTTAGTAAAACCAGGCTTATTTAAAGTCATAATGCTAGGAACGCTCTCAATAAACGCTATTAGATTTATATAGTTTTTTGTATTTGCTAGATATGCCCCCCTAACATTTAATAAACCCTCAAAATCATCAAGATTTTTACCATTTGCATCTAGGTCAATTTCTCCACTTATAAAGATTTCTTTATTTGTGATTTCATTTAATGTTTTGTGGCTTAGCTCTCTAATATAAGCTAAAAAACTATCTTTACTAATTTTAGCCGATAATTCTCCGCCGTTTTTAAAAGTAGCTTTTATCATAGTTTGATAATTGCTTTTATTAAGGTTTAGTTTTTCAAAATTAAGATTAAAATCTTTATAAAAAATCTTAGAATTAGTTAAATTAAGTTCTATGCTAGAATTATCGCTTTTATCGTTATCTAGTTTATTTGCATCAATTATTGCATTGTTTAAATTTATAATTGTTTTATTATTTTTTGAGCTAAGTTCAACTAATTTGCTTTTAGTCGTTATTTTTGTTTCATCTTTTTTAATGCTTATATAAAAATCATCTTTAATATATTTATAATTATTATCTAAATTATTAGGATTATTTTTATAGATATTAAAATCAAACATCGCATTAGTAATATTTACAAAAAATACATCATTTTTACTGCTTAATTCAATCTCTCCATTGCTAAATTTTAAACTTTGAAGTTTTTTAGAATACGGCAACAAATCAACAATTTTGCTCTTAATCAGCAAATCATTGCCTAAATAAATCGTGGAATTTAGTTTAGGAAATTCAAGTGTTTTGGTGTTTAGATTAAGGTTTAGTTTAGCACTATCACTAAAATTAAAATATTCTTTATAATCAATATTTAGATTTTTAGCTTCTATGCTTGCTAGTTTAGTTCCTGCATCTAGTTTAAAAACACCATTAGTTATTTTAATCTCGTTTGTATTTGCATCTCCTGTAACATTTACTAATTTATTATTTACGCTAACATTTACATTAGCATTAAATTTAAGATTATTAAAAGTATATGCTCCGTTTGATTTGACATTTACTAAAACATCGTGTTTTTTATCATTTCTTAGGCTTATTTTTACATTTGCTTTTGAAGTTCCACTAGTTTGTTTTAAACCTAAAAATACATTATAAGCATTGATGATTTTTTCTATTCCTTCGTTATACAATACATTATTTGCTTGTATATTTATTAAAATATTAGGGCGTAATAAATTATCAAAATTAAGGCTAAAACTATCTACTTTAACATTATTTAAAGAACTTAAATTAGAGCTTGTAATGTCTAATTGCATATCATTTAATGCTAGTTTTACTTCTTTTGCATAGGCTATCGGAGCTTTATCGTTATATCTTACATTTACATTAAAAAATATTCCATCTCCTAATGATTTTTCTAATTTATTATTTTTTATATAAAAGGCAAAGCTACCTTTAAAATTTTCAAATTTTACCCTATCTATAAGCCATTCTTTCATAATAGGCTTTAAATATTTATCAAAATGAGCCAAAGCTTTTTCTTGATTTTTAATTTCTAATTTTTCTATATCCAAAGAAAAATCATTTTTGCTATTAATTACATTTAATTTAGCATTTAAATCATTGTTTTTAGAATGCAAATAGCCTTTTATTTCTATGCTTTTTGCAATTCTTAAATCTCCATAAAAATACAAATCTTTATATCTTAAACTACTTATATTTATCAATAATTCATTTAAATATGGATTTATTATTAGATTTGTTTCAATGTCATTGCTAGAAATATTTAAATGTTTTTGATCATAATAAACTTGTATTTTATCGCTATCATTTACTTTAACTTCTTTAATGTTTATGTTTTGAAAAAATGCTAAAATTTGTTTAAATTCTTTTAAGTCTAGGATTTTTTTTCTAAGTGCATTGATGTTTATATCTTCATTGCTGTTTGCTTTTTTGATATAAACTTTATTTGCATTTAATATTAATTTTTTATCAAGTTTTATATAAAGCTCTGTTATTTCAATATTTGGTAATTCTAAATTCCTAATTGAAATTCCGTTAGCTAATACAATTACAAAGGCAATTATTAAAAATATGAATATAAAAAGACTTTTTACTATTTTATTTATGTGTTTAGATGTTTTTTTCATCTTTATCCTAGCTATTTTGTTTTATTTATTGCAACCTGTGAAGTCAAACTCAGTAGTATATGTTCCGCAAGGCTCAAACGCAAAGATTATAACAAGTTTAAATAATACAAAATTGCAATTTAGCAAATTAGACCAATATTTATTATTATTTTTCGGACAACCTCAAAGTGGATGGATAGCAATATCAAAACCACAGCTTTTAAGATGGGAGTTTTTAAATGAACTTACGAAAAATAAAGCAGCCTTAGTAAATATTACATTAATTCCAGGCGAAACAAGTGAATATTTTTTAAGAGAAGTTGCAGCTAAAAAGCTTAACTTAAATCCTGATAAATTATTAGATGAATTATATTCTCAATCAAGTAGAAAAGAAGGAATGCTTACACCTGATACTTATTCAATTCCATTAGGTATTAGCGAAAGATTATTTATAAAATATTTACTAGATTTTACGAAAAAACGCAATGAAACAATAAGCAAAAAGGTTTTTGGAGATTATACAGAATATAAATTTTATCGTTTTGTTATAGTTGCAAGTATTATTCAAAAAGAAGCAGCGAACGAAAGCGAGATGCCTATTGTAGCAAGTGTTATTTATAATAGACTAAATAAGGGCATGAAGTTGCAAATGGACGGAATGCTAAATTACGGAATGAATTCACATGTAAAAGTAACACCACAAATGATTAGAGAAGATAATTCAGAGTTTAATTCATATAAAAACTCAGGTCTTCCAAGTGTTTCAATTTGTAACGTTTCAACCCCTGCAATACTTGCAGCAATTTCTCCTGCTAAGACAAATTATTTATATTTTATGAGAGATAAAAAAACGGGAACTCACAAGTTTAACACAACTTTACAAGCTCACGAGCAAGAAGTAGCTAGACAAAGATAGTCTAGTTAGCTTTTTTATTCACTTACTTGCCATTTACCGAGTAGTAATACATTCCTTTAAATTCAAATTTAAAGGAGTTAAAATGAGTATTGTTTATACTTTCACAGACGAATCACCGGCACTGGCTACTCTTAGCTTTTTACCGATAGCAAAGGCTTTTTTAAAGCATGCTAATTTAGAAGTTGAAGTTGCAGATATTTCACTTGCTGCTAGAGTTATGTCTAGTTTTCCTGAGTGCTTAAATGGACAAAAGTGCGAAGATGCTTTAGCTCATTTAGGAGAGCTTGTTAAAAAAGATGGTGCTAATGTTATTAAAACACCAAATATTTCAGCATCAATTCCACAGCTTAAAGCTTGCATAAAAGAATTGCAAAGCAAAGGAATAAATGTTCCAAATTATCCAGATGAGCCAAAAAACGATGAAGAAAAGGCTATTAAAGAAAAATACGCAAAAGTTTTAGGCTCAGCAGTAAATCCTGTTTTAAGACAAGGAAACTCAGATAGAAGAAGCACAAAAGCTGTTAAAGACTATGCAAAAGCAAATCCTTATAAGACTAAAAACTTTAGTAAAGATAGTAAAAGCCTTGTAAGTTGTATGAATAGCGATGACTTTTTCTCAAATGAAAAAGCTGTTTTAGTTAAAGAAAATGGCACAGCAAGATTATTTAAAGTTGTAAATGGTGTAAAAACTGAACTAAAATCATTTGAAGTTGTAAGTGGCGAAGTAATGGATGCAACTTTTATGAATGTTGCAAAATTAGATGAGTTTTATGAAAAACAAATAGAGCTTTGCAAAAAAGAAGATATTTTATTCTCACTTCATTTAAAAGCTACAATGATGAAGGTAAGCGATCCTGTGTTATTCGCTCATGCACTTAAGGTATATTTTAAAGACTTATTTGCTGAGTTTGGCGATGAGTTTGCAAATTTAGGAATAAATCCAAACAACGGCTTAAGCGAACTTTTAAGCAAGGTTGAAAACTCAAGCAAAAAAGAGCAAATCCTAAAAAGATATGAAGAGATTTTAAATACAAGAGCTCCAATTTCAATGGTAAATTCTGACAAGGGCATAACAAATCTTCACGTTCCAAGCGATGTAATAGTTGATGCTTCAATGCCTGCAATGCTTAAAAATGGTGCTAAGTTATGGGATAAAAACGGCAATGAAATGGATACAAATGCAGTTATCCCTGATCAAACTTATGCAACTATTTATAAGGCTGTGTTAGATGATATGAGAGCAAATGGTGCAATTAATCCAAGCGTGGTTGGTTCGGTTAGCAACGTTGGTTTAATGGCTAAAAAAGCTCAAGAATACGGCTCACATGATAAAACTTTCATAGCTGACTTAGACGCTACTTATCAAATAGAACTAAATGGCGAAGTTTTAATTTCACATGATGTTAAAAAAGGCGATATTTATAGAATAAATCTAGCTAAACCTGATGCAATAGCTAACTGGATAAAACTTGCAAAACAAAGATGTGAATTAAGTGGCGAGCAAGGAATATTCTGGCTTGATAGTAAAAGAGCAAGCGATAGAATAATCATTGATTTAGTTAAAAAAGAATTAGGAGAAACTTTCTTAATATTAAGTCCTTATGAGGCTTGCAAAAAAAGTTTAGAAATAATTAGAAGTGGTAAAAACTGCATATCAATTACAGGAAACGTTTTAAGAGATTATTTAACAGACCTTTTCCCAATTTTAGAATTAGGCACGAGTGCAAAAATGCTTTCAATTGTTCCTATGCTAAATGGTGGAGCAATGTTTGAAACAGGTGCTGGTGGTTCAGCTCCAAAACAAGTAGAGCAAGTAATTACAGAAAATCACTTAAGATGGGATAGTTTAGGTGAGTTTTTAGCACTTCAAAGCTCATTAGAATTTGAAGGAAATAAAGGAAATGCTAAGGCTATGGTTTTAGCTGAAGCTTTTGATGAGGCAATTGCTACTTATTTAAATGAAAATAAAGCACCTAGTAGAAATGCAAAAGAAAATGACAATAGAACAAGTCATGTTTATTTTGCAATTTATTTAGCAAATGCACTTGCTAAGCAAAATAAAGATGAAAATATGAAAAATCACTTCAAAAACATTGCTGAAAATCTGAATTCAAATTCTTCTAAAATTATTGAAGAATATATGAATGAAGAAGGAAAAGCTGTGGATTTAGATGGTTATTATGTTTTAGGCGAAGTAGCTGAAAAAATCATGAGACCAAGTGTTACATTTAATAATATTATAAAATCAATTTAAGGAGTAAAAATGAATATACACGAGTATCAAGCAAAAGAAATTTTTGCTAAGTTTGGTGTGCCTACATTAAAAGGTAAGGTTGCATTTAGTGTTGAAGAAGCTGTAGCAAATGCTAAAGAATTAGGCGGAAGTGTTTGGGCTGTTAAAGCTCAAATCCACGCAGGTGGTCGTGGTCTTGGTGGCGGTGTAAAAATCGCTAAGAGTTTAGATGAAGTTAAAATGTATGCTGAAAAAATCTTAGGAATGAATCTTGTAACTCATCAAACAGGACCTGAAGGAAAACTTGTTAGAAAGCTTTATATTGAAAGCGGTGCAAATATAGAAAAAGAATATTATTTAGCATTATTATTTAATAGAATGGAAGAAAAAATCACAATCATAGCATCAAGCGAAGGTGGTATGGATATAGAAAAAGTTGCAGCAGAGCAACCAGAAAAAATAGCAAAAGTTACAATTGACCCAGCAATCGGCTTTAAAATGTTCCATGGACTTGAAGTTGTAAAAGTTCTAGGACTTAATAAAGATGAAGGTAAAAAACTAATTACATTTATTGATAAATTATATAAATTATATCTAGCAAAAGATGCTAATTTAGTTGAGATAAATCCACTTATAAAAACTGCTGAAGGTGAGTTTTTCGCGCTTGATGCAAAAATGAGTTTTGATGATAGCGGTCTTTATAGAAATCCTGATATTGCAGAATTAAAAGACGAAACAGAAGAAAATCCAGCTGAACTTGAAGCTAGTAAATATGGCTTAAGCTATGTAAAACTTGATGGCGATGTAGCTTGTATGGTAAATGGTGCAGGCTTAGCAATGGCTACAATGGATATTATTAATTATAGTGGTTGCAAACCTGCAAACTTCTTAGATGTTGGTGGTGGAGCAAGTGCTGAAACGGTTGCAAAAGCATTTGAAATTATTATGAGAGATAAAAATGTAAAAGTAATCTTTATCAATATCTTTGGTGGTATCGTAAGATGCGATAGAATTGCAAATGGTGTATTAGAAGCTACTAAAACAACGCAAATTGATATTCCTGTGGTTGTTCGCCTAGATGGAACAAATGCTAAAGAAGCAAAAGAGATTTTAGACAATTCAGGTCTTAAAAATATTCACGCAGCAACAGACTTTGCAAATGGTGCTGAAATCGTAAAAAGCTTAGTAAAGTAAGGAGAAAATAATGAGTATATTAGTAAATAAAAATACAAAAGTAATAGTTCAAGGCTTTACAGGTAAAGAAGCTACATTTCACGCAGAGCAATGCATTGCTTATGGCACAAATATTGTTGGTGGTGTAACTCCATTTAAAGGTGGAGAAACTCATCTTGGAAAACCTGTATTTGATACAGTTAAAGAAGCAGTTAGTAAAACTGGTGCTGATACAAGCTTAATTTTCGTTCCTCCATTTGCTGTTGGAGATAGTATTATTGAAGCAGCTGATGCAGGTATTAAACTTGCAGTTGTAATTACAGAACACACTCCTGTAAAAGATATGATGTTTGCAAAAGCTTATGCAAATAAAAAAGGTATGAAAATTATAGGTCCTAATTGCCCAGGAATTATTACAGCAGATGAATGTAAATTAGGAATTATGCCAGGCTTTATATTTAAAAAGGGAAATATCGGCGTAATTTCAAAAAGTGGAACATTAACTTACGAAGCAGCAAATCAAGTTGTTTTAGGTGGTTATGGAATTACAACTGCAGTTGGAATCGGAGGAGATCCAATCATAGGACTTGCTTATAAAGAATTATTAGCTGAGTTTGAAAAAGATGAGCAAACGAAAGCTATTGTTATGATAGGTGAAATCGGTGGAAGCTTAGAAGTTGAAGCTGCTAAATTTATAAAAGAAAACATAACTAAACCTGTAGTAGCATTTATTGCTGGTGCAACAGCTCCAAAAGGTAAAAGAATGGGTCACGCTGGTGCAATAGTTGGAAGTGCTGATGAGAGTGCTGCTGCTAAAAAAGAAGCTTTAAAGAGCTATGGCGTTCATGTAGTTGATTCTCCTGCAGATATCGGTAAAAAAATCAAAGAAATTTTAAAGTAATTTAAATCCTAGCCTTTTGGCTAGGTAAAAGAAAGGAAAACAAATGGAAACTAACGCTCCTGTATGGGTTGATGAGAAAAGATGTAAAGCCTGTAATATATGCGTAAGCTATTGTCCTATGGGTGTTATTGCTATGAGAGATGAGCCAAGTGCAGTGCTTGGTCAAATGATTGAAGTGGTTAATCCAGAATCATGTATCGGATGTAGAGATTGTGAAAATCACTGCCCTGATTTTGCGATTAATGTTGCTGATGCTAAGAGCTTTAAGTTTGCAAAACCTTCTCAAGAAGGCAAAGACAGAGCTGCAGCAATTAAAGCTAATAATTTTAAAAAGTTAAAGGCGTAACAATGAGAGAAGTAATATCAACAGGAAATAACCTAATAGCTCAAGCTGCAATTGATTGTGGTTGCACATTTTTTGGTGGCTATCCTATCACTCCAAGTAGTGAAATAGCTCATGAATTAAGCCATCTTTTACCAAAAAATAATGGAACATTTATACAAATGGAAGATGAAATAAGTGGAATTAGTGTTGCCTTAGGTGCTGCTATGAGTGGTGCAAAAGCAATGACAGCAAGTAGTGGTCCAGGAATTAGCCTTAAATCAGAGCAAATCGGACTTGCTTATATAGCTGAGATTCCAATCGTTATAGTAAATGTTATGCGTGGAGGACCTTCAACTGGCTTACCAACTCGTGTTGCTCAAGGTGATTTATTCCAAGCTAAATCTCCAAGTCATGGCGATATGGCAAGTATTGCTATTGCACCTGCAAGTTTAGAAGAAAGTTATAATCTAACAATTACTGCATTTAATTATGCGAATAAATATTCAACTCCAGTGTTTTTATTAATGGATGAAACGGTTGGACATATGAATGGTAAGGCAATTTTACCTGAAATAAAAGATTTAAAAATAGAACCACGCCGTGAATTTACAGGTGATCCTAAAGAATATAAGCCATATAAAGCAGAAATGAATGAACCAGCTACTTTAAATCCATTCTTTAAAGGTTATCGCTACCATGTAACAGGACTTCATCATGGAGATATAGGCTTTCCAACAGAAGATGGAAAAATAGTTGATTATAATATGAAAAGACTTATAGGTAAGGTAAAAAATAAAGTTGATGAAATTGCATTATTTGAAGAATTTATGCTAGATGATGCTGATATTTGTATTATTGCTTATGGTAGTGTATCTCGTGCAGCAAAAGAAGCAATTACTAGACTTAGAGCACAAGGTTATAAGGTTGGTTTATTTAGACCTATTACTTTATATCCAGTGCATGAGAAAAAATTAGCTGAAGTTTGTTCAAGATTTAAAAAGATTTTAGTAACAGAGCTAAATATGGGACAATATTTAGAAGAAATTCAAAGAGCAAGTAAAAGAGATGATTTTGCTAGCTTACATAGAGCTAATGGTCGTCCTATTACTCCAAGTGAAATTGAAGCAAAAGTAAAGGAGAGTTTCTAATGTCATTTAATTATGATGAATATCTAAGAGTAGATAAAATGCCTACTCAGTGGTGCTGGGGCTGTGGTGATGGTGTTGTTTTAAAATGTATTATTAAAGCTATTGCTAAAATGGGCTGGGATATGAACGATGTTTGTATGGTTAGTGGAATTGGCTGTAGCGGTAGAATGAGCTCTTATGTAAATTGCAATACAGTTCATACTACTCATGGTCGTGCATTAGCTTATGCAACAGGTATAAAATTAGCAAATCCTACAAAGCATGTAATCGTTGTAACAGGAGATGGCGATACAACTGCAATCGGTGGTAATCATTTAATCCATGCAGCAAGAAGAAATATAGATTTAACTCATATTATGATTAATAACTTTATTTATGGACTTACAAACTCTCAAACAAGCCCAATGACTCCACAAGGATTTTATACAGTTACTGCTCAATTTGGTAATATTGACCCAAGTTTTGATGCTTGTGAGCTTGTAAAAGCTGCAGGTGCTAGTTTTATTGCTCGTGGTAATGTAATTGAAGCAAATAAGCTTGAGAATATGATTTATAAAGCAATGAGCCATGAGGGTTATAGTTTTATTGATTGCTTTAGTAACTGCCATATTAACCTAGGTCGTAAAAACAAAATGGGTGAAGCTGTTCAAATGCTTGATTGGATTAGTAATCGCTCAGTAGAAAAATCAAAATTTGATAAATTAAGCGAAGAAGAAAGAGCAAATAAATTCCCAACAGGAATTTTATATGAGAATAAAACTAAGCCTGAGTATTGCAAAGCTTATGAAGAAGTTCGCCGTGCAGCACAAGCAAATAGAATGGTAGATTTAAATGCTTTAGGAGGTGCTAAATGAAATTCCAACTAAGATTTGGTGGAGAAGGCGGACAAGGTGTAATTACCGCAGGAGAAATTTTAGCAGCTGCTTGGATGGAAAAGGGCGGAAGCAATAATAATGGTGGTTATGCTATAAAAGCAAGCACCTATACTTCTCAAGTTCGTGGTGGTCCAACTAAGGTTGATATTATTTTAGACGATAATGAAATATTATTTCCTTACGCAGTAGAAGGAGAAATTTCTTTTATGCTTTCAACTGCTCAAAAAGGCTATGCAGGGTTTAAAGATGGCGTTTGCGAAGGTGGTATTATAGTAGTTGAACCAAACCTTGTAAAACCTAGCGAAGAAGATAGGAAGAAATTTAAAATAATTGAAATTCCTATTATTACAATAGCAAAAGATGAAGTTGGAAATGTTGCAACTCAATCAGTTGTAGCACTTGCAATTGCTGTTTATATGAGCAAATGTATGGATATTGAAGCTGTAAAAGAAGTAATGTTAAGCCACGTTCCAGCAAAAACTCGTGATGCAAATGCTAAAGCTTATGATTTAGGTATTAAATACGCTAAAGAAGCTTTAGGAGAATAATTTAATTTCGCCCCTTAAATGGGGCTTTTTAAGGAAAACTTATGTCAAAGGACAAAATTCCATTAGCTATTTTATGTATATTAATAGCTCTTTCTTTTGTTTTTATTCCGGTTCCTGAAAGTTTAGTTTCTATAAAACAAGCAGCTTTATTAAAAGCTCATCCTGATTTTTCAAGTGAAAAAATTTTTAGTTTAAGTTTAAGTGATGCTAGACTTGCATGGATTTATTTAGGTTGCTTTATAGCTACGATTTTATGTATTATCTTAAAGGTTATGCCACTTGGCGCAGTTAGCTTAATAGCTATTGCATTTGTTGCAATAAGCACAATTAGTGTGGGTGCTGATATTAGTGGTGCTGCAAGAAGCAAAGCTGCTATTAAAGATGCTTTAAGTGCGTTTTCAAATAGCTTAATTTGGCTTATAGTTATATCAATTATGCTTGCTCGTGGTATTATTAAAACTGGTCTTGGAAGAAGATTAGCGTTTTATTTTTTAAGCATATTTGGTAAAAAAACTTTAGGTATAGGATATTCAATTGCTTTAAGCGAAGTATTCTTAGCTCCTATTACTCCATCAAATACAGCAAGGGGTGGTGGTATTATTAACCCTATTGTTCAATCAATTGCTAAAGCTTTAGGTTCAGAGCCAAATAGCCCTACACAAAATAAAGCAGGAACATATCTTAGTCTTGTAAATTATCAATCAAACCCAATTACATCAGCTATGTTTATTACTGCAACTGCACCAAATCCACTTGTAGTAAAATTAATCTCAGATGCAACAAATACAAATATTAGTATTACATGGGGGCAGTGGGCTTTAGGAATGTTTGTTCCTGGTATGTGTGCAATATTGCTAATGCCTTTAGTGATATATTTTTTAAGTCCACCTGAGCTAAAACAAACGCCTGATGCAAGAGAACTTGCTAAAAAAGAATTAGCAGCTATGGGTAAGTTTAGTTTAGATGAAAAAATCATGCTTAGTATTTTTGGATTATGCTTATTTTTATGGGCTGGAATGCCTAGCAATTTTGCTAATTGGTTTGGCTTTAGTGAGTATTCAAAGGCTTTAAGTTTTGATCCTGCTAGTGTTGCTGCTTTAGGACTTGCTATTGCACTTTTAACTGGGGTTTTAAAATATGATGAATTATTAGCAGAAAAAACTGCATGGGATACTTTAGTATGGTTTGCTGCTTTAATTATGCTTGCAACTATGCTTGATAAATTAGGCTTAGCTGCGTTTTTGGGTCAAGAATTAAAATTAGTAGCTTCATCTTTAGGACTTAGCACTACTTTTATTATGATATTTTTTACTTTAGCATTTTTGTATTCTCATTATTTTTTTGCAAGCACAACGGCTCACATTTCAGCGATGTTTTTGGTATTTTATAAAACGGGGCTTGATTTAGGAGCACCGCCTATGCTATATGCTTTTATGCTAGCAGCAGCAGGAAATATTATGATGGCGCTAACTCATTATGCGACAGGAACTGCACCAGTGGTTTTTGGAAGTGGTTATGTAAGTCTTAATAGATGGTGGATAGTAGGATTTATAGTAAGCGTTGTTGATATTGTAGTAATGATTTGCGTCGGCTTAGTATGGTGGAAAATACTAGGATTTTATTAATTTTTTTAAAGAATTTGAAATAGGAAATTCCTATTTCAAATTCCAAGACTAATTTAACACAAAGATTATCTTCTTTAGGCTAGAATAAAAACACAATTTAATTACAAGGAGAAATGATGAAAAAAGTTGGTATTTTTTACGCTACAAAAGGCGGCACAACAAAAGCTTTCGCAGAGCAAATCGCAGCAAAAATCGGTGCTGATGTTATAAATATTAAAGATGTTGAAATAAACGCATTAGCAGAATATAAAACTTTAGTTTTAATGAGTTCAAGCTATTTCTTTGGAGCACTTGCAGAAGATTGGGGAAGCAAGGTAAAATTATTAAATACTATTGATTTTAGTGATAAAAATGTAGCTATTGTTGGTGTTGGCGGACAAGAAAGACATCCTGATAGTTTTTGCTCGGGTGTAGCTGATTTTTATGATAAATTAGCATTTAGTGGAGCAAGATTTATAGGTGAAGTTTGCTCAAATGATTATAAATACACTTTCTCAAGACTTCAGCATGGAAACGCTTTAAGAGGACTTTGCCTTGATAAAGCTGATGGCGATAAAAACGAAGCAAGAATTAATGCTTGGGTTGAAAACATCAAAAAATATTTATAATTTAAGGAAGCTAAGCTTCCTTTTTTAGTAATGAAAGCATTTTTTAAACACTTATATTTGATATTTATTTTTAGACTTTGTTATGATAAAAAAGGTAATTTTTTATTATTTTTATTTCAATTAATCTCAGCATTTTTTGTTTTTATAATGTCTATTATGGTGGTAGTGTATAGCTTAGAGTATATTAATGATCATACAAAAAGCATTGATGAACTTAAAAAAATTGAAGGAATATTAGTTGATACCGGAGTTTATATTTATAGTGATAAAAATAGAGCTTGGTATATTGAAGTGCTTGACGATAATGATAATAAACGAAAAGCTTTTCTTATGCAAGGATATAAAAGTTATGCTAGTAAATTAGAAGGTCAAAGGGTTGTGGTTTATTATATTCCTAATTTTTTTGATTTTGAATTATATAACAAAATTAGCAATCCAGTAGTTAGGCAATTAGAATCAAACGGCTATATTTATGAGCGATATAGAGTAATAGATGATTATAAGAAATTAAAATATATTTTTCCATTTTTTATATTTTTTACAAGTATTTTTTATGTGCTAAATATCAAGGGAAAATACCCTAATAATTATGAATTACCACAGATAAGACATAGTATAAGACTAAAGACTTTTAATAAATATTTTTTGATTTTATTAATGTGGTTTGTTTTTATAATTGCAGCTTTTAAATATAGAGATAAGGTTATCATAATATATATTTTAACTATCTTAAATCTTATAATTACGCTGATTTTTGAGCTAAAATTTAATATTATTAGGCTTAATTTTTATGATGATTTTTTAGAATTTGAATGCGGATTTTGGCTTTTTAAAATCAAATCTATAAAATCATTTGATTTAAAAAATCTAATAATTATTACAAAATATTTAAAATTTAAAATCAATAAAGATGATTTAAATGATGAAAATTTAAAGGTTTTTCAAGACTTTTGCCAAAACTTAATTTCTAAAACTTCTAAATAAAAAAGTCAAGCAAATTCCTATTTTGTAATTCTTTTTGTTTTAACAAATAAATATAAGCTCAGAATATTTTCCTTTTATTCTTTTATATTTTCTAAACTCTAATACTTCACTTTTTATTGTTTAGTTTGTGTGCTTAGTTGTTCTGATTGGATTGAGTTCCGAGCCAATAATGATTATCGGTAGTTTTATTTAAACTTTTAAAGAATTTGAAATAGGAATTTGAACTAAAATTAAATAAGTTCTTCTATTTTTATGATAATCTCACAATTGATATAATCCTAAAATCTTTAGAACTTAAATTAGAAATCGCAAATTAATATTTAAATATTGCACAAATTAAAAAGCAAATTTCTATTTCCTAATTCTTTTCGTTTTACATTAAATATAAGCTTGATTTTAATTCTGTTTTATTAATTAAGACTAGTTTGTTTGATAGTGTTTATTATTCTAAATTTACAAAGAATTTGAATTAGGAATTTTAAAACAATATTTAAATATTACAAAAACAAAAAAAGCAAATTCCTAATTCAAATTCTTTAAACAAAAGCTAATAAATCAAAAGCTTACATTTAACGCAATAAACTAATTCTTAATTAAATATAAAGAAAAAATATTAATTAAATAAAGTTACAAAAATATTACAAAATTTAAGAAAATCTTTAGATTTTTGTAATATATTAATTTAAACTTAATTTTAGGAGTTAGTATGAAAGGCAAAGTTTCTTTAGCAAAACTTATAGCCCCTATCTTTACTGGGTTGTTTGTTTATGCTTGTTCATACATTTTCGCCGATTATTCGGTGCTTAGTATGAATGCTTGGATTTTTGTTAGCATTTTTGCTGCTTTAGTAGTTGGGCTTATTTTAGAGCCTATGCCACCTGCGTTTTTAGGAATTATCGCTATTGCTTTAGCTGTATTGTTTAAGGTTGGACCAGTAAAATCAGGCGAAGTAGGTGCAAAGATTAGTGCAGAAGCTGCGATTAACTGGGGTCTAACAGGATTTTCAAATTCGGTTGTATGGCTTATATTTGCTTCGTTTATGATAGGAATAGGCTATCAAAATAGTGGTCTTGGAAAAAGAATTGCCTTAATTTTGGTTAATAAATTGGGTAAATCTACTTTAGGTTTAGGCTATGCAATTGCTATTGCTGATTTAATTTTAGCCCCATTTATCCCAAGCAATGCAGCAAGAAGTGGAGGGACAATCTATCCAATTGCTATGAGTATTCCTACCATGTATGATAGCTCACCAGAAAAAGAACCTAGAAAAGTAGGTGCTTATATTGCATGGGTAAGCCTTGCTACTACTTGTATTTCAAGCTCAATTTTTCTAACAGGTCAAGCACCAAATCCACTTGCTTTAGAAATTTTATCAAAATCAGGAATAGCAGTAGTTGATTGGATGGGCTGGTTTTTATGCTTTTTACCTGTTGGAATAATTTTATTTTTAATCACACCATTATTAACATATTATATTTATCCGCCTGAAGTAAAAGGCTCTAGTAAAATTAGTGCGTGGGCTAAAGAAGAATTAACTAAACTTGGCTCAATTAAACCAAAAGAATTATTAATGTTAAGCATTTCAGTTCTTGCTCTAATTTTATGGATAGGCTCAAAAAAATTCGGCGTGAGCGCTACAACAACAGCCTTAATTGTAATTGTTCTAATGATAGTTACAAATATTATTACTTGGAATGATTTTTTAGCTAATAAACCAGCTTGGAATGTTCTTACTTGGTTTGCAACTTTAGTAACTATGGCAGGGGGTTTAAAAAATGTTGGCTTCTTAGACTTTTTATCAAAATATACAGATAGTTTATTAAGTGGATTTTCACCTACTACTGCTGTGTTTGTTTTATTATTAGTATTTTGTTTATTAAGATATTTTTTCGCATCAGGCACTGCTTATGTTACCGCAGTTGTTGGAGTATTTGCGATTATTGCAGGCAAAATTGAAGGCTTTGATGCGTCATTTATAATGATGTTTTTACTAGCTCCTATGGGTATGATTAGCGTATTAACCCCTTATGGAACAGGACATAGTCCGATTTGGTTTGCAAGTGGATACATAAAAGGTAGTGAGTTTTGGAAATTAGGTGCTATTTTTGGAGCGATTTATTTACTAATTTACACACTTATTGCTTATCCGTGGTTTAAATTTATTATTCCACATATTTTTTCGTAAGTCGTTTATAAATCATTAGTAGAATGAAAAAAAATTAAGAAAAGGAGTAAAAGTGTCTAGTAAAATTGAGAATTTTTTAGGCAAAAGAGTTGATGGCACAAAATCACGCTTACCTGCTAAGCTTGACTTTTATCAAAGTGCTACTGGTTTAATTCTAGGGCTTTTTATGTGGGGACATATGATATTTGTTTCTACCGTTTTAATTAGCCCTGATTTTTTTAATGCTACGGCTAAGTTTTTTGAAGGTTCAGCTATTTTTGATACCCCAAAACCTGCCATAGTATCTTGTATGGTGTTTGTAATTTTTGTTATTTTCTTTGTTCATGCTGCGCTTGGAATGAGAAAATTACCTATTACTTATCGCCAATGGCAAATCACAAGAGAGCATTCAAAACTAATCAAGCATGAAGATACAACTTTATGGGTTATTCAAGCCTGTACCGGATTTTTAATGTTCTTCTTTGCATCAATGCACCTTGCTATGATGTTTTTTAATCCTGAGACAATTAGATTCTTAGGTGCTGTTGAAAGAATTGTAAATCACAATATGTGGGCGTTTTATTTGATTTTATTATTTGCTGTTGAACTTCATGGCGGAATAGGTCTTTATAGACTTTGCGTTAAATGGGGTTGGTTTGATGGTGAAGATGTAAAAACTGCAAGAGCTAGAAGAAAAACTCTTAAGAAATTAAAATGGATTATTAGTATTTTCTTTATAGTTTTAGGACTTGCTAATTTAGCAGTATTCATAAAAGCTGGAATGAGCTTATAACAAACAGAAAGGCTTAGAATGAAAGTAGAATTTAGTGATGCTTTGATAGTTGGTGGAGGACTTGCAGGTCTTAGGTCTGCAGTTGAAGTTGCTAAGAGTGGTCAATCGGTTACGCTATTAAGTATTTGTCCTGTTAAGCGTTCTCACTCAGCAGCAGTTCAAGGTGGTATGCAAGCAAGCCTTGCTAATGGAAATAAAGGTGAAGGCGATAATGAAGACTTACACTTCGCTGATACTGTAAAAGGAAGCGACTGGGGTTGCGATCAAGAAGTAGCTCGTATGTTTGCTCAAACAGCACCTAAAGCTGTTCGTGAATTAGCTAGTTGGGGTGTGCCTTGGACTAGAATTACTAAAGGTCCTAGAAGTGTTGTAATCAACGCTCAAAAAGTAACAATAGAAGAAAAAGCAGAAGCACACGGACTAATAAACGCAAGGGATTTTGGTGGAACTAAAAAATGGAGAACCTGTTATATAGCTGATGCTACTGGGCATTGTATGATTTTTGGTGTTGCAAATGAAGCTATAAAGCATAATGTAAAAATCATAGATAGAATGGAAGCTTTAAGAATTATTCATAAAGATGGCGTTTGTTTAGGAGTAGTTGCAAGAAGTTTGATTGATGGAAGCCTAACAGCTTTTGTTTCAAAAGGCACAATGATTGCAACAGGTGGTTATGGTAGAGTTTATAAGCAAACCACAAACGCAGTTATTTGTGAAGGAACAGGTGCAGCAATGGCACTTGAGACTGGAATTTGTTCTTTATCAAATATGGAAGCGGTTCAATTTCACCCAACACCGATTGTTCCAAGTGGAATACTTTTAACAGAAGGTTGCCGTGGTGATGGTGGGGTTTTAAGAGATGTTGATGGATATCGCTTTATGCCTGATTATGAGCCAGAGAAAAAAGAACTTGCTAGTCGTGACGTTGTAAGTCGTCGTATGATGGAACATATTAGAAAAGGAAAAGGTGTAAAGAGCCCTTATGGAGAGCATTTATGGCTTGATATTTCAATTTTAGGTCGTGCTCATGTAGAAAAAAACTTAAGAGATGTTCAAGATATTTGTAAGACATTTAACGGAATTGACCCTGCTGATGAAGGTCCAAAAGGTTGGGCGCCAGTTCTTCCTATGCAACACTATTCAATGGGTGGAATTAGAACTAAGCCAAACGGAGAAACTCCACGCATGAAAGGACTTTTTGCAGCTGGTGAAGCAGCTTGCTGGGATATGCATGGATTTAATAGACTTGGTGGAAATAGCTGTGCTGAAACCGTTGTAGCAGGTATGATTGTAGGAGATTATTTTGCTGAGTATTGCAAAAACAATGCAATTGTAGCTGATATGAATGTGGTTCAAGAGTTTTTAAATAAAGAAGCAAATTATTTAAAAGAAATAGCAAATCGTGAAGGTAAATATAATATTTTTGAAATCAAAAATGAAATGAAAGATATTATGTGGGAGCATGTTGCTATATTTAGAACAGGCGAAGGCTTAGAATATGCAGTAAAACGCCTTGAAGAATTATTAGTAGAAAGCTCAAAAGTAGCTATTAAAGATAAAGAATTAAATAGTTCAAATCCAGAGCTTGAAGAAGCTTATAGAGTTCCTAGAATGCTAAAAGTTGCACTTTGTGTAGCTCGTGGTGCATTACTTAGAACAGAAAGCCGTGGAGCACATTATAGAGAAGATTATCCAAAAAGAGATGACTTAAACTGGATGAAAAGAACTATGACTTATTGGGATGAAGGTTCTACTTTACCTAGAGTTGAATATGAAGACTTAGATATCATGAAAATGGAAATGCCACCAGCATTCCGTGGATATGGTGCAAAAGGAAATATCATAGAAAACCCATTAAGCGAAGTTCGCCAAAAGCAAGTAGATGAAATAACAGAAAAAATGCAAGCAGAAGGCAAAAACAGATATGAAATTCAAGATGCGTTAATGCCTTATGAATTACAAGCTAAATTTAAAGCACCAAACCAAAGAATAGGGGTTGATTATGAGTAGAAAATTAACAATAAAAGCATTTAAATATAATCCATATAGCAAAATAAGCAAACCGCATTTTGCTACTTATGAGCTAGAAGAAACTGATGGTATGACTATTTTTATAGTTTTAAATATGATTAGAGAAAGATTTGATGCGAGTTTAAGCTTTGACTTTGTTTGTCGTGCTGGAATTTGTGGTTCGTGTGCGATGATGATTAATGGTAAACCAAAATTAGCTTGCAGAACTTTAACTAGAGATTATCCTGATGGAGTAATTGAGCTTATGCCATTACCTGCATTTAAGCATATTAAGGATTTAAGCGTTAATACAGGTGAATGGATGGAAGGTATGTGTAAAAGAGTTGAAAGCTGGATACATACTGATAAAGTTACTGATATTTCTAAGATTGAAGAAAAGGTTGAGCCTGCTATTGCTGAAGAAACATTTGAGCTTGATAGATGTATTGAATGTGGTATTTGTATAGCTTCATGTGCAACTAAAGTTATGAGACCAAACTTCATTGGAGCAGCTGGACTTATGAGAGCTGCAAGATACGAGCAAGACCCACATGATAATAGAACTTTAGATGATTTTTATGAGTTAATTGGTGATGATGATGGTATTTTTGCTTGTATGAGCTTACTTGCTTGTGAAGATAATTGTCCAAAACAATTACCATTGCAAACAAAAATCGCTTACTTAAGACGCAAATTAGCTACAAATAAGAATTAAGTTTTCTTTAAAATCCTATTTCAAATTTCAAAAAGAATTTGAAATAGGAATTAAACCTTAAAATTAGATTTTAAATTCTTATTAATTAAATTTTTTATTTTATATAAGTTATAAATTAGTTTTTAATGATACAATTACGCCTTTTTAAACAAATTACACTTATTTAGAAAGGTTATAAATGAAACTTACAAATAAAGTTCCATTATTAGTGGGGATTCCACTGATTTTATGTTTTATCGTTTTAGGCGTTGTAAATTATGAAAGCTCTAAAAACGATTCTTATAGTGCTTTAAATCAAAGCAAGAAAAACACATTAGATTCTACTATGATGTATATAAATGCTTATTTTGCAGGAAAAAAGACTTTTATAGCAGAACTTGTAGAAAAATTTGATGAAGTTGATAGTAAAAATGACAAAGGCATATTAAATGTTTTAGATTTATACTATGATGTTTCAGGCTTTAAGGCTGGTATTTTTTATGTAAGAGCTAGCGATGGCAAAATTTTTCAAAAAGTAAATAAAGAAGAAAAAGCTAATGTTTTAGAAAATACAGAATACAGAAACGATAGTTGGTATAAAGAAGCTGTAAGCGAAGGTAGAGTTATTATAGGAAATGAAGTTTTTTATAATGACGCATTAGGCAAAAATGCAGCAACAATAGCAGCACCTGTGTTTGAAAATGGCAAGATTGTAGGTGTTATAGCAGGAGATGTTTTATTAGAAGAAATGAGAGAAAATATCTTATCTCTTAAGCCATCAAGAACAAGTTCAACCTTTGCTTTTGATAGTAGAAAATTATTTACAATTTATGCAGATAGCAAACAAGAATTAAAACCTGCAACAATAGCAGATGAAGTTACTAGAAAATTACAAGAAATAAGCACTTCTAAAAACAAGTCAAGTGAAATAACTCCTATTGAATATAATCTTAATAATATTGATCAAGTAGCAGTTTGTGCTTACCATAATGATTTAAACTGGACTATTTGTGCTACAAGTGAAGCTAGGGAATTTGATGAGAGCTTAGGAAGTTTAATTAAA